>NZ_JAVTWC010000093.1:0-175764 GCF_032229445.1 Tahibacter sp. | reverse complement strand
GGTCGTTGGGCGGCTGGCCCGCGGCTACCCACTCTATTCCCGGCAGTGTCCGGGGCGCGGGGGGGGGGGGGCGAACTGATTTTTGCCGTATTGAAATTTTCTGGCCGTCATACGGCCGCTAAGCCGCCAAGTCCTAGCAGGAGCGGGTCAGTCTATGTTGGACGTACTCAATCGATATGCGCACGGATTCGTGGTTGTCCATGTGCTCGACGCATGCGGCAAACGCGGCATCCTTTCGTATCTGCATCAGTACGCTCCTTTGCCGTTCGACCGGCTGGCAGCTGCGGTCCATGCAAACCCAGGACATCTCAAAGTCGCGCTGCGGATGTTCGAGTCGTTGCGCTGGATCGCGTGCACTCCTGACGGCAGCCTTGAGCTGACGCTTCTGGGACGGCGCATTTGCGCCGGTCCGGCAAGCCTGGAGCCATTGCTGAATTTTCCCTTCGACGAGTACCTGCAGCATCCCACCCCCCCCAGCTTGATCGCGGTCGTCGATGCAGTCCGCGCACAGTGGCGCGACGGCGGAGAATATCTGCTCGATCTGCTGGACGGAGCCTGGGTCATTCCGCTGTGGCTGAGGCTGCGCGGGCAGGGGCAGACGGCGCTCGCGGCGAGCGAAATGGGTGGCGAGGCCGCTGGGAACAGCCGGCCAGCCGTCCTCGACCTTGCCGGTCTTGCCTGTGCGGCGGAACTGCGCGCGATTTTCGCACGGTACGGCTGGATCGAGGTCGTGCAACCCGGCGGAGAATCTCCTGGGCTCGCGCCGACGCTCACCGCGGCGGGCGCCTTCCTGTTTGATCGCATCGGTACTGCCGCTGCGCTGGCATCGTACAAGCCGATGCTGTCGCGCGTGGGCGAACTGCTTTGCGGCAACGCCGCGCAGGTCTTTGCGCGCGATGCCTCGGGCAACGAGACGCACGTGGACCGGCGCCTCAATGTGCAGGGCAGCGGATTCCAGCACCAAAAATTCTTTGCCGATCTCGAACGGGTCATCGTTTCGATCTTCGACAACGACGACTACGCCGCGCAGCCGCGCTATGTGGCGGACATGGGCTGCGGTGACGGTAGCCTGCTGCGGCGAATTTATCGCTGCGTCGAGCACAAGACGCGCCGGGGACGTGTGCTTGAGCGCTACCCGCTGGTACTGATCGCGGTTGACTACAATGCCGAGGCGTTGGAGGAGACCGCGCGGATGCTGGAAGGCATCGGCCATGTGGCGATCCGCGGCGACATCAACGATCCGCAACAGATGCTGCGTGATCTCGAGCATCAGGGCATCGCTGATCACGACGCAATCCTGCATGTCCGGTCGTTCCTCGATCACGACCGGCCCTACCTTGCGCCGCAGGATGGCGCTGCCGCCGTGTTGCGTGACCGACGCCTATACTCGGGTGTCTATGTGGACGACCAGGGCGGCGAGGTCGCCGCGGCCGAGGTCGTGCAGAGTTTCGTGGAGCATCTGCGACGCTGGGCTTCGGTGCTCAATCGGCATGGACTGATCGCACTGGAGGTGCACTGCATCGAGCCGTGGTTGCTGGCGCAGCATCTGGACGAATGCGAAAGCCTTCATTTCGATGCCTATCACGGCTTTTCCCGCCAGTACCTGATTGAGGCGGATACCTTCCTGTGCGCGCTTGCCGAGGCCGGTCTGTTTCCGCGACCGGCGAAACTGCAGGACTACCCCCGCCTGCTGCCGTTCAGCCGTATCACGCTGAACCATCTGGTCAAGCGGCCCTACATCGTGCGGGCGGCGCGAACCGGCGACCTGCCAGCGTTGCTGGCGCTGGAGCAGTCCTGTTGGCCGCCAGAAATGCGCAGTTCTGAAACCGCATTGCGCCGGCGCATCGAAGCGGACCCCGGCGGCAACAGCGTCATCATTGGCAACACCGCCACCGACGGCGCTGACCACATCCTCGGCGTGGTGTATAGCCAGAGAGTGGCCTCGCTGTCGCAGCTGGACAATGCCACTTACGAAGGACTGCCCGCGCTGCGTGTGGACAACGGGCCAGTGCGGCTCCTGCTGGCGCTGATGATCGACCCTGCGGCGCAGCATTTGGGGCTGGGCCAGCAGCTGCTCCAGTTCACCCTGTGCCGCGCCAAACTGCAGAATGGCGTGGAGCGCGTGGCGGGATTCACCCGCTGCAGGAATTACGGCCGTCACCGGCACATGCCGTTGCAGGAATACATCCGCACGCTTGATGCACAGCAGCGTCTCGTCGATCCAATACTGCAGTTCCACCAGATCCACGGCGCGAAGATCCTGCGTATCGCCGAGAATTTCCGCCCGTCGGACAGCGACAACTTGGGTTGCGGGGTACTCATCGACTACGACCTGCAGTTGCTGTCGATGGCGGGATACGACGATGCCACGCTGTCCGGGGTGGATGACATGGCGATGTCGGTCGCCGCTGCTACGGTCGGGACTAGCGCGCCCGCGCGCAGCCTGGACAGAAAAACGGTGATCGAAGGCGTTCGCCGCGTCATCGGCCGGCTGCGCGGAATCGCCGCGACCGATCGCATCGATATCCGCCAGCCACTCATGGAAATGGGGCTGGACTCCATGGACCTCATGGAGCTACGTGTGACGCTGGCGAAAGAATTCGACCATCCGATGTCGCCTGCTTTCTTTTTTGAATACCCGACCATCGACGGCATTGCTAACGCGGTCGCCCGCGATGCCGCGGGCACGGACATCGCGCCCGCGGCCGATGCCATACCCGCTGCACAGCCGGCTGAAAGCGCCGACGCGGTGGTGGACCCTTCGCTGATCGCGGTCATCGGTATGGAATGCCGTTTCCCGTCGGCGGAAAACGTGGATGAGTACTGGGCCCTGCTTGCCGAAGGGCGTAGCGCGATCAAGGACATTCCGGCGTGGCGCTGGCGCTGGCCGCAGGGTCTGGAGATCGGACGCGATTTCGCCGGCGTGCACAAGGCTGGTGTGGTCGACAGCGCAGCCTGTTTCGATGCGGATTTTTTTCGTATCTCGCCGCGTGAAGCCGAACTCATGGACCCGCAGCAACGGGTGCTCCTGGAGCTGAGCTGGCAGACGTTGGAGAGCGCCGGCTACAACCCGCAGTCGCTGCAGGGCAGGCGTATCGGCGTGTATATCGGTGCCTGCCACTTCGAGTATCGCGAGAAAATCGCGGCGGCTTTTCCCGAGGGCGGAGCGCAGTTGGCGACCTCGACCTTCGCATCGATTCTTGCCAACCGCGTATCGTATTTCCTCGGCCTGACCGGCCCCAGCATCGCGCTCGACACTGCCTGTTCAAGTGCGCTGGTGGCGGTTGACGAGGCGTTGGCTGGCTTGCGTGACGGCGAGTGCAGCATGGCTCTGGCGGGTGGCGTGAACTTCCTCTGCGCGCCAACTAACAGCCTGTCCTTCCACAGCGCCGGCATGCTTTCGCCCACCGGCCAATGCCGGACGTTTTCGCAGACCGCGGACGGTTATGTGCGTGGAGAAGGTGCGGGACTAGTCCTGCTCAAGCCGCTGCACGAGGCCTTGAGGGATGGGGACCAGGTCATTGGTCTCGTGCGCGCGTCGGCGACCAATCACGGCGGCATCGCTTCATCGTTGACGGCGCCAAACCCGCATTCTCAGGCGGAACTGCTGCGGCGCGCCTACGCGCGCGCCGGATTCCCAATCACCGACATCAGTTACCTGGAGGCTCATGGCACGGCGACAGCGCTGGGCGATCCGGTGGAAGTCAGTGCCATCCAGATGGCCTTTGCAGATGCAGCGGCGACCGATGCCCGACTGCTGCAGCGGCGCTGCGGTCTAGGTTCGGTCAAGACGAACATCGGCCACCTTGAAGGGGCCGCGGGTATCGCCGGGCTGATCAAGGTGCTGCTGGCGTTTCGCCACGGGCTGGTGCCAGCGTCGCTCAATGGCGAACCGGCCAATGAGTATCTCAAACTGGAGTCGGGTCCCCTGTATGTCGTGCATGCCTTGCAGCCCTGGCGCGTCCACACTGACGCGAACGGCAAGGCGCTGCCGGTCAGAGCCGGTGTCAGCTCGTTCGGCTTCGGCGGTGCTAACGCCCATGTGGTGCTCGAACAGTACGAGCAGGCGCCGTCGACGCCAGCGGCTTTGCTGCCGATTTCCCGGCTCATCGTCGTGTCGGCGCGAACGCATGTTCAGCTGATGGCGGCTCTGTCCGACCTGCGCGAGGCGGTGCGCGCGCGCGTCGGCAGGGCGTCCCTGCCGCAGGACGGAGTCGCCTACACGCTGCAGGCCGGCAGGGCTGCATTTGAATGCCGCTTCGCCTGCGTAGTGGATGGCATTGACGCGCTTTGCGAAACCTTGGATTCGGTGCTGGATGACGTCAGCCGTGCCGGTACCGAACACACCCTGCGCCATTTCATCTCCGCGCGCGTGCCTGCCGGTCCGGTCGACAACGACCTGTTAGCCGAAGCGATGACGCCGGATTTCATACAGTCCCTGCTGGCACGCGGCGGTGTGGAAAAAGTCGCGCGACTGTGGGTCGGTGGTGTGGACATCCCCTGGACGGCGTTGTATCCGCATCCGCCGCGCAAAGTGCGGCTGCCCGCGTATCCGTTCGCGCGCGAGCGCCATTGGCTGGACAACGACCGGCATTCGGGCGGTGCGCTGCCGGCCGGGGAACTGGCATTTCATGCCGGTCCGGTCGTCGATGCCGAGGTTCTTCTGGCGGTCGAGTCATGGCAGCCGACAGCACTACCGGTGCCTCTGCCCACGGCATTGCCGGCGCGGGTGATCTGTCTGTGCGACAGCGCGCTGCATCGCGCGCGGGTTCGCGCGTGGATCGCGCTGCGCTCTCCCGGAACCTCGATCAGCTTTGTGGTGCTAGCCGCGGCGGACGGCGAGCCGATGGCTTGCGACGAAGACGATCTCAATAGGTTCGCCGCCGGCGGGCACGGTGGCTGGGTCGGTGCGCGGCGCTGGCTGCTGGAGCAGGCCTGCGCCGATACCTGCCTGCTTTATCTGCCGGCGATCGAATCGCCGCAAGCGGCAGCGGATTCGCGTTTCATCCTGCGGTTGCTGCAATGCCTGGGCGACGGCGACATGGCTCGCCCGCTGACGCTGTTGCTCGCCGTGCCCAACGGCGACGGCAGCGGCAGCACGCACGCGGCGGCGCAGTTCGACGCGTGGAATGCGCTGGTGCTGGGTGCAAGGCAGTCGTTGCCGCAGCTGCGGGTCGCCGTGGCCTGCCTGCCGTCCGCTCCTTTCGAGACGCAGCTGGATCTCGTTCTGGACGAACTCTGTCAGCCCGTGCTCGAGAACGTCTGCTACATCGGCGGGCTGCGGCATGTCGCGCGCCTGGAAGAAATTGCGCCAGGCAGTCCGGCAGCGTCGGCGTCATCATCCTGGCTGGTTGAAGGCTGCACTTGCGTCATCACGGGGGGCTGCGGCGGCATTGGCGCGCTTGTCGCCGCCCATCTGGCGCGCACCTGCCGGGCCAATCTGGTACTGGTGGGCCGGCGCCCGACAAACGCGGCGATTGAGCAGCAGATCCGCAGTCTGGAGGCGCTCGGCGCGCGTGCAAGCTATGTGAGCGCCGATGTGGCCAGCATCCCGGCGATGGCTCAGGTTTTTGATCGCGCACAAGAGCAGTTTGGCCGTGTCGTCGGTGTGATCCATGCGGCAGGACTGCACGATCCGCGACCCTTGCAGCAGCTGGAGGAGGCAGACCTCGACGCCATTGTGCGGCCTAAGGTCGACGGCACTGATGTGGTGCTGCGGCTGGCACGGGAACGGCAGTGCGAGTTCGTATTCCTGTTCTCGTCGGTCGCGGCGCTACTTGGCGATTTCGGGTCGTGCGCCTACGGTTTTGCCAACCGGTATCAGTATGCGCTGGCGAACCGCAGCACCGATGCCGGAGAGCCGCGGCTCATCAACGTGCTGTGGCCGTTGTGGGCGTCCGGCAGCATGGGTCTGGCCGCTCCTGAAGCCACGTCGCGCTATCTGCGCGCGACGCACCAGCAAGCGCTGACGGACGCGGCGGGAATGGACCTGTTCGATCGCGCGCTTCGCGAAGGATGGGTGAACCGCGCGATCTTCTTTGGCAATGTCCGCCACCTGCGTGCCTCGCTCGGCATCACGGAGCCCGATCGCGATGCGGTGTCCGGCGCAGCCGCTGCGCCGCTGCAAGAAGACCTGCGCGAGGTGTTGCGCCGGATTGCCGCGGATTACCTGAAGCAGCCGCTGCACAAGCTCGGCTTGCGCGTCAATTTCAGCGACGTCGGCTTCGATTCCATCGGCCTGAAGATTTTCGCGCGGAACATCGAGGCCGGCCTGGGCGTCGGCGGGCTGACGCCGGTCGTCTTCTACAACCACCCCACCATCGCCGACCTGGCCGATTACCTGATGCGCACGTTTGCAGGACGCTTGCGTGTGGCCGGTGCGCCCACAACGGAGCTGCCCGTCGGCATGCCGCTGCAGGCAGCGCAGCGCGGTATTGCGATCATCGGAATGAGCGGCCGGGTGGCCTCGGCACAATCGATCGACGAACTGTGGCTCGCCCTCCTCGAAGGGCAGAGTCTGGTGCGTGAGATTCCGCCTTCGCGCTTCGACTGGCGTGACTACTACACGCCTGCGCCCGCGGAGCCGCAGCGTTCCGTTGGCCGCTGGCTTGGCGCGCTGCAAGGTATAGACGAGTTTGATGCGACGTTCTTCGAACTGTCGCCGAACGAAGCGCGCGTGCTGGATCCGCGCCAGCGCCTGCTGCTGCAGGAGAGCTTTCATGCGCTGGAGAACGCCGGCATAGGGCCTCTCCAGCTCAAGAAGCAGCAGGTGGGCATATTCGTTGGCGCGGAGAATTTCGCCGCCGCCACGCTGGCGCCGCCGGGAAGCAGCCTGACCGCCGACCATGACGCCATGCTGGCGTCGAGGGTCAGCTATTTCCTCGACCTGGGCGGGCCGGTCATGACCGTGAACACGGCCTGTTCATCGTCGCTGGTGGCACTACATCAGGCCTGCAACAGCCTGGATGCCGGAGATTGTGATGTGGCACTGGTGGGCAGCGTCAATGTGCTCATCACCCCGCAGCCCTATCTGGCCATGTCTGCCGCGGGGATGCTGTCCCCTTCGGGAAAATGCCGCGCTTTCGACCACAGTGCCGATGGCATCGTCCCTGGAGAGGCGGTTCTGGCGGTGGTGCTCAAGCCGGTGGCGCAGGCGCGCGCCGATGGGGATCGAATCGAGGCCATCATCGAGGCGCGCGGCGTCAACTGCGACGGCAGGACCAATGGCATTACCTCGCCCAGCGGCAAAGCGCAGGCGCGGCTGATCCGGGAGACCTACCGCCGCTACGGAATTGATTGCCGCGATATCGGCTATGTGCTGACCCACGGCACGGGCACCGATCTGGGTGATCCGATAGAGGCCGGCGCGCTGGCCGAGGTGTTGCTCGAAGCGCAGGTCGAGGTGGCTTCCTGCGCGATCACATCGGTCAAGACCAATGTTGGCCACTGCTTCGCCGCGTCCGGACTGGTCAGCGTGGTGGCGATGGTCCAGGCGCTGCGGCACCAGGTCATTCCTGCCAGCCTGCATCTTGATCGCGCCAATGCCTATGTCGACTGGTCGGCATCCCCGCTGTTCGTGAACACGGCGAACCGGCCCTGGCCTAAGGTCTCCGGCCGGCGCCGCCACGGCGCCGTCAGCGCGTTCGGCATGAGCGGGACGAATGCGCATATCGTGCTGGCCGAGGACGGGCTTCTCGCGCAGCGGGGAACCGCTGACGCCGGGCCGCCTGTCGCGCAGTTGTTCCTGCTGTCGGCCAAGAATTCGCGGGCGCTGCGCCAGAGGGCCACCGATCTGCTTGACTATTGCGCCAGCGGCGACTTTAGCAATTATTGCGCCAGCGGCGACTTTAGCAATGCCGAGCTTGTCACGATCAGCTACACACTAAGCCAGCGGCGACACCACTACCGCTGCCGCTGCAGCTTCGTCGCCGCGGACCTGGACGAATTCCGGCGCGCCCTGTCCTTGATCGCCAAAGCCGATAGTGCTTTCGGCGAGGCTGGCACATTCGCGCGCCTGGAGGCTGCCGTACCCGGATCTGGTTCTTCAGCGGACCTGGCGAGCGGTACCGCTGTCGTGTTCCATCGAGTCGGGCGCGATTTCGAAGCGGATGCGGCGCAGCGTTCCGCTGCGGCTGCCGTGCTGGCGCGTATTCCCGGCGAGGCGGCACAGGTGGGGCTTCGCGCTGGTCTGCTGCAGACACTGGGCGAACTCTATTGCCTTGGACATCTGGACGATCTTGCGCCGCTGTATCAGGGTTTCGGCGGCGTTGCACTGCCGCTGCCGGGCTATCCCTTCGCCAGGACGCGGCATTGGCCCGAGCGGCTGGCCAGCGGCGCGTACGAGCCTGCTGCTGACTGCGCGCGGGCGGGATCCTCGCGCGGTGATGCCCCAGAAACCCCTGTTCCTGGCATTGTCGAGACGGGTGCGGACGTCGCGGGAACCGCGGCTCGCACCGTCGCCGCCAGCGTCTCGTCGCTGGCTGCCCGCCGCGGCCCGGTCGCGGCGCTGGCCAAACCCAGTGGCATTGTTCTCAGCCCGCCCGAGGCGGCGGCTGCGCGTCCCGTGCCTGGGCGAGCGGGGGGTGCTTTCGGGCTCATGCCCACAGAAACCTCCCACGCACCGGAACCGCAAGCGTCACTGGCTTGGAGGCGTGATGTCGACGGTGTAGCCGCGCTGGTGCTGCCGGTCGCACCCGTCTGTGAAGTCGCTGAGTGGCGCGATCAGCTGGCGCGTGTGCTTCGGGCTCAGGAAGTGCGCGTGCTGCTGATCGAAGCCGATGACGGAATGCGCACGGCAGCACTTCAGCAATGGGCCGCGCTGCTTGCGGACGTCGCTGTGCCTGTAGTCTTGCTTTGGGGCAGTCCACTGGATGCCGGCGCCGCGCCGCTGGCGGAAGCTGTCGATTTCGTGTTCGCGCCGGACCAGGCAACCGCTGCTGCGGGGGGCGCAGGTTCGGCGCACGCGCGCGGGTATGAACATGCACGGCAGCTGGCGCGCAAACCGCGCCGCGCATTGCTGGAGCTCAAGGCCAATCTGGCCGGGCGTGCGGCGTGGCCGCCCATGGCGGATGTCTGCCGTGGCGTGCAGGACTACCAACGCCGATGGAAGAACTTCGTTGACCAGCTCGAGTTTGCTCCGCAGCTGGCCGCGGGGCGCCGCATCGCCCTGCAATCCGACGTTGTTTCGCTCATCGTGTTCGAGCCAGGCATCGTCGTGATCACGCTGCGCGACGAAGCCAACAAGAACATGTTCACAGATGCCGCTTTTTCCGGTATCGCGGAGGCGTTCGGGCACATTGCCGCCAGCAGCGAATACAGGGTCGCTGTGCTCACTGGCTACGACGGCTATTTTGCGTGCGGCGGGGACAAGGCTGGCTTGCTCGCGATCCAGCGCGGCGAGCTGAAGTTCACCGACCAGAACATCTATCACCTCCCGCTGACGTGCGCGATCCCGGTGATCGCCGCCATGCAGGGGCATGCCATCGGTGCCGGCTGGTCGCTGGGCAATTTCTGCGACGTCACCGTTTACGCGCGCAATTCGTCGTATATTTCTCCCTATATGGAATATGGCTTCACGCCTGGGGCCGGCTCGACGCTGATCTTTCCGGCGCGTTTCGGATTCGCGCTGGCGCGGGAAATCCTTTTCCTGGCTCAGGAGCAGCGCGGAGACGCGTTGGCCGCGCGTACTGGCGATCTGATCAGCGTTGCAACGAACAAGGTGCTCTCCACGGCGATGGCGATAGCCATGCATATGGCGAAGACGCGGCGCGACGACCTGGTCGCCGAAAAGGACAATCGCACGGCCCTGCTGCGTTCGGAAGTTGACGTCGCGTTCGAGCTGGAACTGTCGATGCACGCAAAAACCTTCGTCAACAACGACGAAGTGCTCAGCCGCATCCACGCGCATTTCGACCAGCTTGAACCCGCTGCCGCCGAAATCGGAGCGGGCTCGCCGGCACGAAGCGTGGACAACCCCACGGCAGCGGACAGTGCCGCCGTCTATCGGCGTCTGCTGGAACTGCTGGCGGCCGAACTCGCGCTGGATGTTGCTGACGTTGACGAATCTGCTCCGTTCACTGAAATGGGCCTGGATTCGATCATCGGCGTGACGTGGATCCGCAAGGTCAACACTGCGCTCGGCCTCAATGTCAAGGCGACCGCGATCTACCAGTACCCGACGCTGGATGTGTTTGCTCGCTATCTGGCCCGGCTTGGAGCACGGGCTGAGCTGGTGGCTGCAACGCCGGCAGCGGCCGGCGGCGGTGTGCCACTGCCGCCGGCGCCTGATGTCGCGGCGCAGCCGGCTTCGCAGCCCGTCACCAAGGATCCTGACGCGGCGGCGCTGACGCTGGCAGGCGGCGAGCACGGCGGCCGTCCCCTGCTGAGCGACATAGCCATCGTCGGTATGGCTGGCCGCTTCCCGGATGCGCCCGACCTGGCCACCTTCTGGAACAACCTGTGCGCGGGAAAAGAATCCGTCCGGCCCGTGCCCGCCAGCCGCTGGCCGGTCGACGAATTCTGCAGTGATGATCGCCACGCGCCGGGTAAGGCCTATGGGCGCTGGATGGCGCCGCTGGACGACGCGGAGTGCTTCGATGCGCCGTTCTTCAACATTTCGCCGCGCGAGGCGCTGGCGATGGATCCACAGCAACGGCTGTTGCTGCAGGCGGCCTGGCATTGCCTGGAAGACGCCTGCTACGCGCCCGAGTCGATGGATCTGGACCGCGTCGGAGTGTTCGTCGGCTGTGCGCCTTCCGACTACGGGCAACAGGCGCCGGAATCGATCGACGCACATTCGATCACAGCGAGCGACAGCTCCATTGTGGCCGGCCGCATCGCGTATTTTTTCAACTTTCGCGGTCCTTGCCAGTTCATCGATACGGCGTGCTCGTCGTCGCTGGTCGCGATTGCGAATGCTTGCGACAGTCTGAGCCTCTCCAATTGCGACTTCGCCCTGGCCGGCGGGGTCACGGTGATGGCCGGGCCGCGAATCCATCTGCTGACCAGCAAGGCAAACATGCTGTCGGACGATGGTCATTGCCATGCCTTCGACCAGCGCGCGAATGGCCTGGTACCAGGCGAAGGCGTAGGTCTGCTGCTGCTGAAGCGATTGCGGGACGCGACCAGCGCCAACGACCGCATCCTCGGCGTGATTCGCGGCTGGGGAATCAACCACGACGGCCTCACCAACGGCATAACCGCGCCCAGCCAGCGCGCGCAGGCGGCGTTGCAGCAGTCAGTCTATGCAAGGTTCGCGATTGATCCGGCTGACATAGGGCTGATCGAGGCGCATGGAACCGGCACCAAGCTTGGCGACCCGATCGAGATCGAGGCGCTGATCGAGTCCTTCCGCAGCGCGACCAGCAGGCAGAGCGCCTGCGCGGTTGGATCAGTCAAGAGCAATATCGGGCATCTGCTGGCGGCGGCCGGCGTCACTGGCGTCATCAAGGCGCTGCTTGCGATCAGGAACCGGCAGATCCCGCCGAGCATCAATTTTAGCCGTCTCAACGAGCATATCGAGTTGGACGGCACTCCGTTCTTCATCAACGACACGTTGCGCGATTGGCCGGCACCCGCTGGCGCAGCTCCGCGCATGGCGGCGGTGAATTCATTCGGCTTCAGTGGAACAAATGCACATGTTGTGATCAGTGAATGGAACACGCCGAACGTCATTACGTCCTTGCCGAACATTGCGGTCAGGCCCGGTGCCGCGTCGCAGCTCGAACAACCTGCGCTAGTCATCCTTTCCGCACGTAGCGCAGCGCAGCTGCGACAGCTGGCCGGTCGGCTGCGCCAATACCTGGAGACGCCTTCGCAGCCGTTGCCGGATTTGCGCGACTTGGCCTTCAGCCTACAGGTAGGGCGCGCCGCCCTGGCGCACCGGTTTGCGGTGCTCGCCAGCAGCCACTTCGGGTTGAGCGACGCATTGACTGCTTTCCTGGGCGGCCAGCTTGACCAGACGATGTTCGTCGGCGAAGCCGCTGAGCGGGGTCTGCTGCGCGATGACCCGCCGCCGCAGCGCCTGCACGCCGAGGAACCGGCGGATCTTTCCCTGCTGGCGCGGAAATGGGTTGCTGGTGCTGTTGTCCAGTGGAGCGCGCTGCACGCAGGCACACCGCGGTGCCGGGTCTGGCTGCCGCTCTATCCGTTTGCCAAGGACCGCTACTGGAGCGGTTTCCAGCGCTTCGATGCTGGCACGGGCTCGCGGCCTGCCACGGTCTTGCCGGTGAACGCAGAAGTACAGCAGCCGGTGAGCGTTTCGCTGGAGCTTGATGCCGGCGAATTCTATTTCGACGAGCATCGGGTCAATGGCGTGCCGGTACTGCCCGCGGTCGCGCAGATCGAATTCGTCCGCGCAGGACTGCGTATCGTGCCTGGACCGGACAACTTCCTGGAATTTTCCGATCTGGTTTGGGCCAGTCCGATTTCACCGGATGCTGGCGGCGCGCGCATTGCCATCTCCGTCGGCGTTGCCGACGCGACCGAAATGGCCCAGCCTGGCCATGGGGCGCGGGTGCCTTTCCGAATTTATGTGGAAAATGAAAAAGGGTCTTTTGGGCACGTCAGCCAGGGCAGTTACCGCGTGGCGCGAATGGAACGGCCGCCGGTAGTTGATCTGCCTGGGCTGCAGGAGCAGTGCAATGGTCCTGCACTCGCGCCCGAAGCGCTGTATGCGCGGTATCGAGCCATCGGCATCGACCATGGCAGCGCCTTCCGCTGCATCCGCTGGATCGGTGCGTCGCCGGACACATCGCGAGCGCAGATCCTCTCCCGCTTGGAGCTGCCCGCTGCCGCTGCGGCGACGCGCTCACATTATTTCGCGCATCCGGCGCTGCTCGACAGCGCGCTGCAGGGCTTCATGGCCCTGTGCGAAAGCACGCGCAGCCGCCATGCGAGCCGTCTGTCGCTGCCGTTTGCCGTGCGTCATGTGAACATTTACCGCGCCTGTCCCGACGAGGTGTACGCCTGGGTCAGGTATAGCGAAGGCAACGATCCGGACCATGTTATCCAGAAGATCGATGTCGATGTCCTGGACGCGGCCGGCCGCGTCTGCGTCAGTTTCCGCGAACTGTCGAACCGGCAGGTAGACCCGCACAGGCAGCCCCCCTCGACTGATGACGGGCAGGCCGCTGAAGATGCCCGCCAAGCGCATCCCGAGCTGGGCCAACCCGAGCCCACACTGACCTATCTGCATCCGGAGTGGCTGCCGCAGGCGCTGGCACAGGAAGCAGCCGGAGCGACGCAGGACAGCGTCGAGCACTGCGTGTTACTGGTGAACGCTGCGGCTGCGTTGCCGGCGGCGCTGCGCGAACTGCTGCCCGCGTGGCAGATCGAAAGCCTTGCGGCTCGGCGCGAAGGGCATGAGGCGCAGGACGCCGGTCAGCAGGCCGAGTTGGCGGCGCTCGAAGTGATCGGCTGCCTGCAGCGCCTGCCAGCGCTGCCGCCGCAACGCTTGCGGCGCGTGCAAATAGTCGATCTGCACGCTGGCCACGCAGGGCTGAGTGAAGGCCTTGATGCGCTGGCGCGGACATTCAGCCAGGAAAGCAGCCGCCAGTGGGCGCAATACCTGCGTTGCGATGACGCCTCGCCTGCGGCGCTGGCCCGACTGCTGCGCGAAAACGCGCGCCTGCCGGTCGAACCCAGCGTCATGTACCGCGATGGAGAGCGGAGCGTATTGCGTTTCCGTCAAGTGCAGATCGCACCGGCCGGCAGGAGCATTGCAGATGGTGAATCAGTGCCCTGGCGCGACCGCGGCGTATATCTGCTGGCTGGAGGCCTGGGTGGCATCGGCCGGAGCGTGACCCTCCATATCGCGCAGCGCTGCGCGCATCCGCGGTTCGTCCTGCTCGGACGCAGTGAACCCTCGGCGCAGCAGCGCAGGCATGTGGCGCTGTTGCAGTCGCTGGGCTGCGAAGTCGAATGCGTGACGGTGGACATCGCCGATGCCGAGCGTCTGGCGCAAGCCATGCGCGCTCCGCTGGCCCGTTTCGGTGGCGTCGATGGTGTCATCCATTCGGCCGGAGTCACTCGCGACAGCTATATCGCGCACAAGAGTGCCGCCGACGTCGCCGCCGTGCTGCGCCCCAAGCTGGCGGGACTGATCAACCTGGATGAGATAACGGCCGGATTCTGCATTGATTTCTTTGTCGCGTTTTCCACGCTGGCCGCATATATCGGCAATCCCGGCCAAAGCGACTACGCAATCGCCAACCGCTTCTGCGATGCGTTCCTGCAGGCGCGGGCTGCCAAGGTGGCCGCGGGCACGCGGCGTGGGCTGAGTCTCGCCATTGCCTGGCCGTACTGGCGTGACGGCGGCATGCCGTTGTCGGCCGCGGCGCAGGGCATGCTGGCGCAGAAGGGTTTGCTGGCCATGTCAGATGCCCAGGGCCTGGCTGCGCTGGAGGATGCGCTACGTCTTGGCCGCGCGGGCCTGCACGCACTTCTGGTCGTGTGTGGCGATGAAAAAAAGCTCTTCGCGAATATATCCACCACATACCGGGAGGCTGCGGCAGGCCTCGCCATGACGCGTGCGGCCGGCAGCGCCGCTTCGCCGGTGCGCGCGAACGTGGAGCAGGTGCTGAGCGGTTGCATCCAGCAGCTGATGCATATCAGGGCCGGCGAAATTGCCGCGGACAAGGACTTTAGCCGCTACGGCTTCGATTCGATCACCTTCATGGAGCTGAGCAACCTTGTTAGCGAGCGGCTCGGTGTTCAGGTGTTGCCGACAGTGTTCTTTGAGCGCACCACGCTGGGCAGGCTGGCCGACTACATTCTCGAAAAGCACCCCCAGGCGCTGAGCGCCGCCGCCGAACAGGATTCGCCGCGCCGCGCCGGCTCGGCCAACGACGCCGATCCGGGGTATCTGCTGGCCGAGCCGCGTGTCGTACCTGTCGGCGCTGATCCGCCGCGTGGCGAAGCCGCTTCCGGTTTGCCCGTGCCGATCGCGGTGATCGGCATGAGCGGGGCTTTTCCGCAGGCGCGCGATATCGACGCGTTCTGGCTAAACCTGAGCCAGGGCAGGGACTGCATTACCGAGATTCCGCCCGACCGGTGGGATTGGCGGGCCATCCATGGCGATCCGGAGCGGCAGCCGGGGACTACCAACATCCGCTGGGGCGGCTTCCTCGAGGCGACCGCAGAGTTCGAGCCGCTGTTCTTCAGCGTTTCGCCGCGCGAAGCACAGCTGATGGATCCGCAGCAGCGCCTGCTGATGACCCATGTCTGGCTGGCGCTGGAAGATGCCGGCATCCATCCGCACCAACTGCGCGGCAGCCGTACCACGCTGTTTGTCGGAACGCACAACAGCGGTTATCACGAGTTGCTCAAGGCGGCCGGCATTCCCTGCGACGGCAGCATGGCTACTGGTATGTCACCCTCGATGGGGCCCAACCGGATGAGCTTCCTGCTGGACCTCCGCGGGCCGAGCGAACCCGTGGAAACGGCCTGCTCCAGCTCTCTGGTCGCCATCCACCGCGGCATGACGCTGTTGCAGCAGGGTGAGTGTGATCTCGCGATCTGCGGCGGCGTCAACACCATCGTATCGCCTGACCTGCATATCAGCTTCGGCCGCGCGGGAATGCTCAGTCCCGATGGCCGCTGCAAGGCGTTTGCGGCCGGTGCCAATGGTTATGCGCGAGGCGAGGGCGTAGGCATCGTGGTCCTCAAGCGGATGCCCGAGGCGCAAGCCGGCGGCGATCCTGTCCATGGGCTGCTGCTCGCCAGCGGCGAGAACCATGGTGGGCGAGCGCACAGCCTGACCGCGCCAAATCCGGAGGCGCAGCGCGCCTTGCTGTGCGAGGTTTATCGCCGGGCTGGTGTGGATCCGCGCAGCATTACTTGCGTGGAAGCCCATGGCACCGGCACGCCGCTGGGCGATCCGGTCGAGATCAATGCGCTCAAGGTCGCTTTCGGCGAGTTGCTGCAGGACCCGGTGCTGGCGCGGGCGGAACTGGCGCCAGCCGAGGCTTTCTGCGGCATAGGATCGGTCAAGAGCAACATCGGCCATCTCGAATACGCCGCCGGAGTTGCTGGGGTCATCAAGGTGCTGCTGCAGTTCCGCCATGGGCGGCTCGCCCAGAGCATCCACTGTGCGGCGCTCAATCCCTATATCGAAGTTGGCGGCTCGCCGTTCTACATCCTCAACCAGCCCCGGGATTGGACGCGCCTGAGGACGTCTGGCGGCGAAGAAATTCCACGCAGGGCTGGCGTCAGCTCGTTCGGTTTCGGCGGCGTGAACGCTCATGTGGTCCTGCAGGAGTACGTGGCGCCCGTGGCCGATAGCGACGAGGCGCTTGCCGATCTGCAGATCATCGTGCTGTCGGCGGGATCGCCGGGGCAGCTGGCGTTGCAGGCTGGGCGATTGTTGCAGGCCTGCCGCGGCGCGGCACGCGCTGCGGGCCTTTCCCGCATCGCGTACACGCTGCAATGTTGCCGGCAAGCCATGCGTTACCGACTTGCGTGTGTTGTGCAGAGCCTCGCCGAGCTGGAATCCTGCCTCCAACACTGCGCCGCGCAGTTGCCGGGCGGGGCGGGTTGCCATGTCGGCGAGGTCGACGATGTGGAGGCTCCGGATAGCGCTGCGGCCGCTGAAGATCACGCCGCGCTGGAACTGGCAATACGCAAGCAGGATTTCGATGCGCTGGCCCGCGCCTGGGTCGGGGGCGCCGAGATCGACTGGCCACGCCTGCATCCACCGACGGGACGCCGGAGAGTCTCTCTTCCGGGCTATCCTTTTTCGCGCCAGAGATTCTGGGTGCCGGATGCGGCCGAATGGCTCTCGGCTACGCCGGCGGCGCAGGCGTCATCGCCGACGCAGGCCGGCTGGGCACACCCCCTGCTGCAGATCCGATGGCCGCTGGCGCAAGGCATTGGCTTCGATTCGAGCTTCAGCGGCGAAGAATTCTTTCTGGCCGATCATCGCTACCTGGGCCAGCCGCTGTTGCCGGGAGTGGCCCAGCTGGAGATGCCACTGGCTGCGCTCGGGCTTGCGCTTCCCGGGGCGTTGTCGCGCTGCGTGACCTTGGCTCAGGTGGTTTTCTTGCGGCCGGTCATGGCAGGCACTTTGGCGCCAGACGGCTTGTCCATCGGACTGACGCCTGCCGCGCAAAGCGAATGGGAATATCAGATCCGGCGCGCAGGCGAACCACCAGCAGAGCTGTTCAGCGCAGGCCGCGTGATGCTCGACGAAACGCCGCAGCCACGCCTGGACCTCACGCCGCTTCGGCAGCAATGCGCGGCGCAAACCGTCGACCGCTCGGCTATCTACGCGCTGTTCGGCGGTTTCGGCATCATTCATGGCGAGCGCCTCAAGGCCCTGCAACAGGTCGGCGTCGGACATGACGCGCGCGGCTTCGAGCAGGTGCTGGCGCAACTGGTCCTTCCGTACGGTGTCGCGGCCGATGCCGGCCGGTTCCACTGCCATCCGGCAATGCTCGACAGCGCGCTGCAGGCAGCCATCGCGCTGTCATCGACGCAGCGGGGCTCGACCAAGTTTCCCTTCTCCGTCGACCGGGTGCGGGTCTGGCAGCAGACCCCCTGCGAAGGCGTTGTATGGGTGCGGTATTCGGCCGGCAGCGGGCCCGCGGATTCCGTGCAGCATCTGGACATCGATGTGTGCGCCGACGACGGGCTGGTGGTGGTGCGCTTCGAGCGTTTCTGCTTTCGCGAATCACGCGGGTTACCGGCGTCGCTACATGCGTCAGGCACGGCCGACCCATCGCTCACGCAGCAGATGTCCGTGACAGATGGCGGGCATTTGCGCATGGAAACTACGCAGGCCCGGCCCTTCGTGCCGTCCCTTGGCGCACACTTTCGGCGGGAAATCCCGACCCTGCTGCTGACGACGGATCTCTTTCATCCCGTCGCCACGGCGCTGCAACAGGTGTTGGGAGACTCGCTCGCGTTGACGCTGCGGCCGGGGGATATGCCGGCGGACCTGGCAACCCGATTCCGCCAGGAAGGTGCTGCACCTGCCATCGGGCAGATCGTGCTGCTGCTGACTGACAACGGAGCAAGCGCCGATCCTGAGCTGCTGCTGCAGGCGCAGGAGTTGGGCGTGTATTCTGTTTTTCGCCTGCTCAAGGAATTGCTACGCGAAGCGCCGCTGGCGCCGATTTCCTGGCTGGTGCTGACAGAGAAGGCGGTACCGCTGTCGCCGGGAGAGCCAGTGATGCCGGCCCATTCGGGCGTGCACGGCCTGCTGGGCTCAGTCGCCCGGGAGCAGGCTCACTGGTCATTTGCGCGGGTCGATTTCGCCGGGGTCGCGGCGGGTCAGGAACGGTCATTCATTGACGCCTGTGGCGCCGAACTGGCCGTCGCACGCGGTGAACTGGCCGTCGCACGCGGTGAACTGGTGTGGTATCGGCAAGGGCAGTGGTACCTTCGCGAGCTGACACCGGTTGACTGGCCGGCCGCCGGTGCGGGCACAGGCAGCAGCGTGTGTTATCGCCGCGGTGGCGTGTATGTGGTCATCGGCGGGGCCGGCGGCATCGGTCAAGCCTGGAGTGAATACCTTGCCCGCCACCATGCCGCCCAGGTGGTATGGATCGGCCGGCGCGGAGCCGACGCCGGCATTCAGGCCGCACAGGATGCGATTGCGCGATTCGGGCCGAAACCCTGCTATCTGATGGCTGATGCGACCTGTGCCGACGCGCTGCGCGCGGCACGCGACGAAGTGCTGGCGAGGTTCGGCGCTATTCACGGCGTGGTACATGCCGGCCTCGTGCTGCGTGACCGCGCGGTGACGACCCTGCAGCCTGCGCAATTGCGCGAGACGCTGCAGAGCAAGCTCGACGTGAGTGTGCGGCTGATGCAGGTCTTTGCCGATCTGGCACTGGATTTCGTGCTGTTTTTCTCCTCCGTGCAGAGCATCGCCACGGCGGCCGGGCAGGCCAACTACGCCGCCGGGAGCGTGTTCCAGGACGCTTTCGCGCTGGGCACGCCGGGTCGTTGGTCATGTCCGGTCAAGGTAATCAACTGGGGATACTGGGGCAGTGTCGGAGCGGTCGCCGATGCGCGCCATCGCGTCCGCATGGCGCAGTCGGGAATGGGGTCGCTCGAAGCGGACCAGGCACTGCCCGCGCTCGAATCTTTCCTGTCCAGCCCGCACGCGCAGCTGTTCTGCTATGCGTCGATCGGCGGCGCGGCGTTGCACGACATGATCCAGGCCAGCAATACCCCCTTGGCCGGGCGTGGCGCCGATCACGTGCTGCCCGGCGCGGCGCCGGCCTCGCTGGCGCCGGCCGCGGCGCAGGACGGCGACACTCTCAAGGAACGGGTTCGCGCGGAAGTGCGCCGGCAATGCGCGCGCTGCCTGCAGATCGACGAGGCCGTCATACGGCCCAATGTCCCGTTCATGGACTATGGCGTCGATTCCATCACCGGCACCGCGCTGACCCGCGCCCTCGGCGACGCATTCGGCATTGAGCTGGGCGCCACCAGCATCTTCAGCCATTCGACGGTCGAAAAGCTGTCGGCCTTCATCGCCAGGGAGTTCGATGCGCAGGTACGCGCAAGGCTGGCGCCGCATGCTGTCGCGGCCAGCGAGTCACCGGCGGCGATGTCGCCGCACACCACTGCGTCCACACACAGGCCGCTATTGGCACGAGCGGCTGACGACACGGCGCTGATTGCCATCATCGGAATGAGTGCTCGATTTGCGCGATCCGCGGATGTGAATGCGTTCTGGGAGCATCTGTCCCAGGGGCGCGATCTGGTCGAGCAAGTGACGCGCTGGGCGCCGCAGCCCGCCGATGCTCCGCGCTACGCCAGCCTGCTTGCCGACATCGACGTGTTCGATGCGCCTTTCTTCGGCATCTCCGGCCACGAAGCCAGCTTCATGGATCCGCAGCAGCGCGTGTTCCTGGAACAGGCCTGGCATGCACTCGAGGATGCGGGCTATGCCGGACAAGAGGTAAGCGACGCCGAGCCGGGTTTCTGCTGCGGCGTGTTCGTCGGCACCATCGGCGCCGACTATCCCTACCTTTTCGCCGGCGATCCTCCACCGCAGGCGTTCTGGGGCAACGCGCTGTCCGTGCTGGCTTCGCGCATTTCGTATCACCTGAATCTGACCGGGCCGGCCCTGGCTGTGGATACGGCCTGCTCAAGTTCGCTGGTAGCCATTCATCTGGCCTGCCGGAGTCTGCTGGCGGACGAGTGCGCGATGGCACTTGCCGGCGGTGTGACGGTACTGGCCACGCCGGCGCATTTCGGCATGGCCGGCAAGGCGGGCATGTTGTCCGCGCAAGGACGTTGCGCCACGTTCGATGCCGCCGCGGACGGCTTTGTGCCCGGTGAGGGGGCCGGCATACTCGTGCTGAAACGGCTGTCCGCAGCGATCCGGGACAGTGACAGCATCCATGGCGTGATCCGCGCGACCGGTACCAACCAGGATGGCACCAGCAACGGCCTGACCGCTCCAAACGGGGATGCCCAGCAGCGCCTGCTGGAGCGTGTCTACCGCGAGGCCGGCATCGGTCCGGACAGCATCCAACTGCTTGAGGCGCATGGCACCGGAACGACGCTGGGCGATCCCATTGAATGCGCCGCCCTGGCCCGCGTATTCGCCACGGCGGCCGGCGTGCGCTGCGCCCTGGGTTCGGTGAAGACCAATATCGGCCACACCGCTGCGGCCGCCGGCGTGGCCGGTGTCATCAAGGCGGTGTGTGGTATGCGCCACGGCTGTATCCCGCCGTCCCTGCATCTGCGGTCGCTCAATCCGGCCATCGACCTGTCCGGGTCGCCGTTCTACATCAACAGTGAGCCGGTAGAGTGGCCGCGCCCCGCCCATGGTGTGCGCCGTGCAGGCGTCAGCGCGTTCGGCTTCAGCGGCACGAATGCCCACGTCGTGGTCGAGGAATATATCCACGCGGCGTCCAGCGCGATCGCGCCGCCGGCATATTTGTTCGTGCTGTCGGCCGAAAGTGCGGCCCAGCTGCATCAGCAGATCGAAAACTTCACCGCACATTGCCGCGCACAACCGGCACTCTCGCTTGCCGACGTCAGCCATACCTTGCTCTGCGGGCGGCGGCATTTCCGGCATCGGTTCGCGCTCGTCGCGCATGATCGGGCCGAGCTGCTGGTGATCCTGGCAGACTGGCGTTACCAGACCGGGCGCGAACACCTGAAGGTCAATGAATTGGCCTCGGGTGACGTCAGCGCGGCCGGCCCGGCCCTGCGCCGAAGCGGCGAGCTGTGTCTGCAGTCCCTGCAGCAACTCGACGGGGACGCCTACTACCGCCAGTTGCTGCTGCTTGCCGAATTGTTTGCCGCGGGTTGCAAGCTCGACTACGGCGCGCTTTTCCGGCGCTGGCCGGTGACGCGGATTTCGCTGCCAGGCTATCCGTTTGCCTCGCACCGCTACTGGCATGATCGCGACCCTTCTGGCCCGGGCGGCGGCTTGCCGGCGACGCAGCCGCTGGCCTTGTTCGAAGAGCACTGGCAGCCCAGCGACCGCGTTGCTGCGCTGGACTCACTGTCGGGAGAGGTCTGCCTGTTCGTCGTGCCCGACGCAGCCGCACAGCACAGCCTGTCGGCGACCTTGTTTTCACTGGGTGTGGACATTGACGCCCGCTACCTCATTGTCGGCCCCGCGCACGCGACGGCCAGCACTGTTGATTCTTATCGCCAGACGTTCGAGCGCATGTACGAGTTGGCGCTGGCAGATCTGGGCAGGAACACACTGCCACCCTGCACGGTGTTCCTGCTGGCCGCCGGCAGCAGCACGGCCAGCGCCTGCGTGGGGAGCCTGGCGCTGATGCGCGCCGTGGCCCGTTCGGCGCGGCCTTGCCGGCGCCTGGTCATCGCCGGTGTCAGCCGCACGGCGCAGGAACAGGCGCGCGTCGAGTCGCTGCGGGGCTTCGAGCTTTCGGCGGTACAGCTGCCGATCGGTTTCGACATCCGTCTCGTACACTGGACGGCGGCGCGGACGCGCGAAACGCCTGATCCCGCCTTTGTCACGGCGATGCTGGAGGCTGCCACCGCGGCCTGCAGCCCAGGCGAGCGCTACCTCGATGGTGCGCGCCTGATGCGCACCATGCGGCCAATGCCGCGTTTCGACGCAGCGCTTCGGGCGGATTCGGCGCCGCGGGCTGCGCGTATGCGCGAGGGCGGCGTCTACGTGCTGGTCGGCGGCAGCGGCGCGCTGGGCGGCCTGCTGACGCATTATCTGCGCGGCCGATACAGAGCCGGCGTCGTGGTATGCAGCCGCCGTGGTGGACGCGCGCAGGGCACGGCCGACGGCGTGCTGGCGCTGGCCGCGGATCCGACCAGCCGCCAGGACATCGAACAGGTGCTAGAGGCCGCCGTCGCGCGCTTCGGGAGGGTGGACGGCGTTTTTCATCTGGCCGGCAGGCTCGCAGACGATTCCGCTCTGGACTGCAATGTCGACGGGTTCGTCGATGTGATCAGTCCCAAGATCGAAGGCACGGACAACCTGCTTGGCGTGGCCGCGCAGTTCGACGCGGGTTTCGTCTGCTGTTTCTCATCGGTCGCCGCTGTGGTAGGCGACGGCGGAGAGATTTCCTACGCTGTGGCCAACCGCTATCAGCATGCATTGGCGCAGGCCATGCGTGCCTCCGGCAGTCCAGATCGCGTGGAGTTAATTTGTATAAATTGGCCTATATGGGCCGAGGGCGGCATGGGCAAGGCCGCTGCCGAGGTCTACCTGGAGGCTACCGGCCAGCGGCCGATCGCCACGGATGAAGCCTTGCGTGTGCTCGAGCTTGTGCTGGCCACGGCGATGCCGGGACCGACGCTGCTCGCGATGCAGCCGCAGCGCTGGGCGGGTTTCTTCGGCGCGCCCGCAAGCCGCCGCGACGCAGCCCCGGTGGCGGCCAGTTCCCCGGCGCTGGACACGCCAGCGCCGGGGCTGGACGAGCGCGCGATGACCGACAGGCTGCTGCGTCTCGCGGCAGACCTGCTGAAGACCTCGGCCACCCTGCTCAACACGACCGATAACCTCACCCGCTTCGGTTTCGATTCGATCCTGCTCGCCCAGTACGCCGCGCGCATCGGTGAACTGACCGGGGCACGGATTGCGCCTTCTGTGTTTTTCACCCATGGTTCGATCAAGGCGCTGGCGCGCCACCTTGCGGCGGGTAACGCGCAGAGCGCTTCCGCCGCGAGCGCGGAAGCCGCGGACTCGTGCCGCAATGCCGTGAGCATTGGCATTGCGCGAGAACACATCTCCACTCCCGACGGCCCGGCCGACGGGCGCCTGTCCATCGCGATTGTCGGCATGAGCGGCCGCATCGCGTCGGCGAACTCTATCCAGTCCTTCTGGCAGGCGATCAGCGAAGGGCGTGACCTGCTCGCCTCCGATGCCGCTTCACCGTTCGCCTGCGCCCGTATCAATGACGTGGCCGGATTCGACGCCGGATTTTTCGACATCACGCCGCTGGAAGCCGAGATGATGGATCCGCGCCAGCGGCTGCTGTTGCAGGAGGCGTGGAACGCGCTCGAGGATGCCGGCTACGGCGAGGAGCACCTGGCCAATCAGCGGATCGGCGTCTACGTCGGCGCCGAACAGGGCGACTATCAGCGCCTGGTCGAACCGGCGTGTAGCGCAACGGCGAACAACGATGCCCTGCTCGCGTCGCGGCTTGGCTACAGCCTTAATCTGTCGGGCGCGGCCATGACCATCAACACGGCCTGCTCATCCGGCCTGGTGGCCGCGCATCAGGCGTGCATGGCGATTGCCTCCGGCGAGATCGACACGGCCGTGGTTGCCAGCGCCAATCTGCTGCTTACCGACCAGCTGACGCGGATCCTCGACAGTGCCGGCCTGCTTGCGCCACAGGGAAAGTGCCGCGCGTTTTCCACCGCTGCGGACGGCATCGTGCCGGGCGAGGCGGTGGTCGCGCTGGTACTGACGTCACTGGCGCAGGCACGCGCGCGCCTGGATCCTGTGCGCGCGGTCATCCGTGCCAGCGGAATCAACTACGATGGACGTACTGGCGGCATTGCGGCGCCCAGCGGACACGCCCAGCGCCAGCTTGTGGAGCGGACCTACGGCCGCTATGGCATCGACCCCGAAGAAGTCGAGTACCTGATCGCCCACGGTACCGGCACACGCATCGGCGATCCGGTCGAGATCAATGCGCTGACCGAGGCATTCCGCAGCTTCACCGGCAAGCGCGCGTTCTGTGCCGTCACATCGGTCAAGAGCAACGTCGGACATACCTTCGCCGCATCGGGGCTGGTCAGTCTCATCGCGCTGGTCAAGGCGATGCAGGCCGGCGCGATTCCGCCCTCGCTGCATGCCGAGCCGCTGAGCGACTATATCGATTGGCAGACGAGCCCGTTTTTCGTCAATACGCAGCGGCGCGACTGGGTACTTGGTAGCCGGCAGCCACTGTCGCAGGATCGTCCGCGGCGTCAGTACGGTGCCCTCAGCGCCTTTGGCATGAGCGGCACCAATGCGCACATGGTTGTCGAACCGTATCTTCAGGCGGCCGCCGGGCCGTTCGCTGATGCGCCGCCCGCGCAGGATGGCCGGCTGATCGTGCTGTCGGCGAAGTCGCCCGAAGCGCTGCGTTGCCGAGCGGAACAGCTCCTGACGCATGTCGGCCATAGCCAGCTTTCCGCGGCCGATTTCGCCCGCCTGAGCTATACGCTGATCGCCGGGCGCCATGCGCTGTCGCACAGGCTGGCGGCGGTCGTGCGTGACGCCGGCGAGCTTCAGCGCAGACTGCGCCTGTTCCTGCAGGGAAGTAGCCACGGCCAGTGGTGGCAGGGTCAGGGCGGGGTAGCTGATACGCGCCACCGCGACGGCCATGACCCGCAGAGGCCCGACAGTTCCGCGCTGGCGCGGATCGGGCGGGCATTCTGCGCCGGAGAACGCATAGACGCGTCCCAGCTATTTAGCGACGCGCCACTGGCGCGAATACCGCTGCCCGGCTACCCATTCGGACAGCACGCCTACTGGGTCGCTGACTGTGACCCGCGCCGGCCGGCTCCAACCAGCGGCCTGCGCTTTGTCCTCGCTGACTGGGCGCCGCAGCCGATTGAGGCGATAGAGCAGACGCAGTGCCGCGTCACGATCCTGTTCGACGAGGTGTCAAGGGACCTTGCGCAGCAGCTGCAGGCGTGGTTTACGTCGGCCTGCATGATCGAAGCGGCGCCGGGCGCTGTCGCCGAATGCACGCAGGAGTGCGCACAGCTGGACGGGGTAATCGATCTGCTCGGAATGCGGCTGTCGGACCGGCCACAGCTGCCTCAATTGCAGTTCCTGCAGCAATTCATCCAGGCCAACCCCCGCGCCGGGACACAGCAACGGCGCAAACGGCTGCTGGGAATTACCCGCGGCCTCGCAGGTGCCGGCCGCGATGCCTACAATGCGGCGGCGGTGCTCGGTGCGGCGTTGTACCGGATGCTCCAAAGTGAATGTCGCGCTATCGATTCGCGTCATGTGGACTTGCCCGCGGACGACATGGATATCGCGCAACTGGCACGCACGATTGCCTGCGAGTTCTACAGCAGCGATACCTGCTGTGCCGTGAGCTACAGCCAGGGCGTGCGTCATGTGGCGACTAATGATGTGTTGTCGGATACAGCGTTCCGGTCCCGCGCCGCGGCACAGGCCAGGCCCGCAGCAATCGCGGCCACGGACCGCATCCTGATCACCGGCGGTTTTGGCGGCCTGGGGCTTGCCTGTGCGAGGCATCTTGTGATTGCGCGGGGGGTTCAGCATCTCGTGCTGTCCACGCGCCGTGGAATCTCGTCGCCGCAGGATCCCCGTGCGGCAATGCTGGATGAACTCAGGCAGCTCGGCGCGCAGGTCGATGTCGTCGAGCTGTCCCTGGCTGCAGAGGATGCGGTAGCGTGCTCCGCTGTTTTGGCGCCGCTGGGGCCTATCCACGGACTGATCCACGCCGCAGGAGAGGTGGACCGGGACAACCTCGCGTTTGTGCGCAAGCCGCTCGATCGGATTGCGCAAGTGCTCGCGCCCAAGGTTTCCGGTCTGGATGGACTGGCAACGGCGCTGACCGCGCAACCATTGAAATTTGTTGTGCTTTTTTCATCAGTTTCCGCGCTGCTGCCGGAAATGGCGGTGGGTCAGATCGACTATTCCATCGCCAATGCCTATATGGACTTCGTCGCGGCGAGCGGGCGCTTCGGATGCGCCAGCTACAGCATCCAATGGCCGGCATGGAACGGTCCCGGCATGGCGGCCGATAGTTTGCCGCTCTACGAGCGCCGGGGCCTGCGCCGCCTGGAAGCAGCGCAGGGGCTAGGCCTGCTCGACGAGGTGCTGGGTCAGTCCTGCTATCGCGTCGTGGCGCCGCTGGCTGTCGATGAACAGGTTTTTGCGGACGGCGGGTCGTTACTTCATTGCGCGCGCGCCGACGCACCGGCGGATTCGCCCGAAGTCGCCCCCGCACACCGCCCGCTGCCCGGTCGCGCAACGCTTGTGTATCCGGTCGACGACAGCGAAACGACGCTTGGCTGGCTCTACCGCCTGTTCCAGGCCGAGCTGAAGATGCATGACGGCAGGGTCATAGATGTCAACGCCCGCTTCCAGGACTACGGTGTCGATTCGATCTTGCTCACCCAACTGGTGCGAGGCATCGGCGAGCGGCTGGGCACGTCGGTGGATCCCTCCGTCGTGTACGAACATCCCACGCTGGCGAGTCTGGCTGCCTACCTCGAACGCGCGGTCGGTGCCAGCATCCTCGCAGCCTGCCGCGCCGCGGCACCGTTGGCTGGCAGCACTCGTGCGCCAGGTGTCGCTGCCGGACCACAGGTGACTGCTACAAGCCTCCGGGGCGTCGGCGACGAGATCGTGGTGGTCGGTCTTTCCTGCCGCTTCGCCGGGGCGGCCTCGCTGGAGGACTACTGGAATCTGTTGCGCGAAGGCGGCTGCGCGATCAGGCCCGTACCGGCTGAACGCTGGGCGACGCAGGGCGACGTATTCCTTGGGCTGCTGGACAATGTGCATTCCTTCGACATCGAATATTTCCATCTGTCGCGGGATGACGCGGCGCTCATGGATCCGCAGGCGCTGGTGCTGTTGGAAGAAAGCCTGCGTACGATCTTCCATGCCGGGTATATGCGCGACGAATTCGGCGGTAAACCAGTTGGTGTGTATATCGGTGGGCGCAGCCTGCACAGCGTACAGCGCCAGCGCCTGGAGTCCGCGCGCAACCCGGTCGTGGTGGCCGGACAGAACTACCTGGCGGCGAACATCTCCCAGTTCTTTGATCTGCACGGCCCCTGTCTGGTGGTGGATACCGCGTGTTCTTCGGCACTCGTCGCCATGGACCTCGCCGCCCAGGCACTGCGGCTAGGGTCCATCGACGCGGCCCTGGTCGGCGCCGTCAGCGTATTCGCGGACGACGGCGTGCAGCAGCTGTTCGAACAGCGCAATTTGCTCTCGCATGGCGCCGAGTTCCGCATCTTCGACCAGCGTGCGCAAGGCATCATTCCGGGTGAAGGCGCCGGCATGGTGCTGCTCAAGACGCGGCGCCAGGCCATTGCCGACGGTGACAGCATCTATGCCGCCATCAAGGCCATCGCGATCAATAACGACGGACGCACTGCAGGGCCGGCCACGCCGAACCTCGTGCAGCAAAAGCAGGTGCTGGGCAAGGCACTGGCCGCGAGCGGCCTGCAGCCTGAGGATGTGCGGTACATCGAAGTCAACGGCTCGGGTTCGCAGGTGACTGATCTGCTGGAGCTCAAGGCGATAGCCTCGGTCTACGGCACGAGCGGCGCTACGGCGTCGTGTTACCTGGGCTCGATGAAGCCCAATATCGGCCATCCGATGTGTGCCGAGGGAATGGCGGCTTTCATCAAGCTGGTTCTGATGCTGAGCCAGAAAGAGATTCCGCCGTTCCTGTCGGGCCAGCAACCGCTGGAGCATTTCCCGTTCTCCGGCACACGCTTCGAGTTCTGCCGCGTGGCAACGCGCTGGCCGCTGGCGCTGGCCGCGCTCAACTGTTTCGCGGACGGAGGCACCAACTGTCATTTGATCGTCGAGGCGGGAGACGCCGATGTCGGCGCGATCTTCGCCGCCCGCGGCGCGCCGCTCGCCGCACACGAGACGGCACCACAACGATGACCGCGTCGACGCAGGGGATGTAATGGACAAGCGACCACAACGGCGGCCACTGGGACTGCCTGCGCTGAAGCCCGTCGACCTGCGCAGCGCAGCGTCGGCAGACCCGCACCTGCCGGAAATCTGCCAGGAAGCAGATGCGTCAGCCATCGCAGCGGCAGGCAGTCCGTGGCAGATCATTTTCGATCTTTCCGAGCCGCTGCTGGCCGATCACCGGGTGCAGGGCGCGCACGTGTTACCAGGTGCGGTATACGTCGATCTGGTCTACCAGGCGGCGTTGAACTGGGGCTGGCCAGCGCAGCGGATCGAGCTGCATAACCTGACCCTGCACCACCCGCTGGTCGTCGGTGCCGGCGAACGCTATTGCGTGCGTGTTGAAGCGGCGGCCGCGTCGTCGCCGCCAATCGAACTGCAGATTGTCTCGCTGTGCGGGGAGGGCGATTTGGCGCCCGTGCGACTCGCGACCGTGAGCGTGGCACAGGTACAGCCACGGACCCTCGCGCCTTTCGGGCATGCGCTGCAGCTGTTGCAGCGCACGCCGGGTACGCCGATCGGTGACAGCTACGGCCGCTGCGAATCACAGGGACTGGAGCACACCGGGATCATGCGCGCCAGTGGATCGGCCTGTCGCGTCGCGCACGAAATCGTGCTGCGCCTGGCCTCCGGGCCGGCCGGTACGAGCCGCCATTTCATTGATCCTGTGCTGGTTGATGCGATGGGTGTCGCGCTGTCGCCTTTTCTGCTGGAGGTCGCCGGCGAGGAAGGGTTGCTGTTCCTGCCGCTGCTCTATGGGCGTTTCTATGCATTGTCGCAATTGAGCGCGACATGTATCGCCCGAGTCGATCTCGCCGGCATCCGCCGGTCCGAGGATCTGATCCGCTGCAACGTGGAGTTCTTTTCCGATACCGGGCAGGCCATTGCCACGCTTACCGATTTCACCTGCAAGCTGGTGCGGCCGGGCCAGGCAATCACGGCGTCGACGCGCAGCGACGGGGCCGCGCTTTATCGCTCTGGCAGTGCTCCGCAAGCCGTGACGTCTGCGCCATCTGCCACGTCCCTGGCGCAGCGGGTGCAATCCCTGGTTGCCGAGGAACTGGGTTGCGATGCTGCGCAGGTCGCGCTCGACGCAGGCTACTACTCGCAGGGACTGACCTCGTCCTCGCTGCTGGTAATCGTGGAGAAATTGCGTACTGCGCTGGGCTTGCCGCTGGCCCCGACGTTGTTCTTCGAATACACGACGATAGCGGCCCTGGTCGACCACCTTCTGCAGGAGTATCCGGCGCTGCGCAAAGATGCTGCGGCGCCGCAGCCTTCCACGGTGAAAGGCCTGCGTGGGCAGCCCGATCCGCCGCCTGCGGGCACCGAGCATGCCGGCATCGCGGCGGCCGTAGCTGGCGGCAGCGCGCATTCCCGGTCCGCAGTCGGGTCAGAGCAGGAGCCAATGGCCATTATCGGAATGGCCGGACGTTTCCCCCAGGCGCGTAACGTGGAGGTGTTCTGGCAAAACCTGTGTGACGGCAAGGATGTCGTCACCGAAGTGCCGGATGACCGATGGCATTGGCGCGCGCTGCAGCACATTGTGCTGCCGGCGGGTAGGTCGGTTTCGCGCTGGGGTGGATTCATCGACGGCGTTGATGAGTTCGATCCGCTTTTTTTCAGGATTGCACCGCGAGAGGCCGAGGCAATGGACCCGCAGGAACGCCTGTTCCTCGAGGTCTGCTGGGAGGCGGTCGAAAACGCCGGCTACGTAACCGCGAGTCTGGGGGGCCCCAGCCGTGCGGCCGGCGTCTATGTCGGTTGCATGCACAAGGACTATTCCTTCGTCGGCGCGCAGGCGCTGGCGCAAGGTGACGGGCAGACGCCGCTGTCGCTGAACTATGCGGCGATCGCCAATCGTGTGTCGTATTGCTTTGATTTTCGCGGCCCGTCGGTCGCGATCGACACCGTGTGCTCGGCGTCGCTGACCGCCCTGCATTTTGCCTGTGAAAGCCTGCGCCTGGGCGAATGCGATGTAGCCATCGCCGGTGGCGTCAATCTTTCCCTGCACCCGAACAAGTACATTTCTTATGGGCTGATGGGACTGCATTCCAGCGACGGCCGCTGCCGCTCCTTCGGCCAGGGCGGCGACGGCTATGTATCGGCAGAAGCCGTAGCCGCCGTCGTTCTCAAACCACTGCATGCGGCCCGGCGCGACGGTGATCTGGTCTACGCCGCCATCCTGGCGACAGGCATCAACCATGTCGGCGGCGGCAGCGGTATCACCGTGCCCGATCCCGCGGCGCAGGGTGCGTTAATGCTGCGCTGCCTGGATCGCGCCGGCGTTCATCCGACTTCGCTGGGCTATATCGAGACGCACGGTACCGGCACATCGCTGGGTGATCCGATCGAGATTCTTGCGCTGTCAAAGGTATTCTCCGCATTCCCTGCCGCCGACGGCGCCGTGCCGCGCTGTGCCCTGGGTTCGGTCAAATCCAACCTCGGGCATGCCGAGGCCGCCGCGGGCATCACTGGCCTGATCAAGGCAGTGCTACAACTGCATCACCGCTGGCTGGTGCCGTCGATCCATTGCGACCCGGTCAACCCGTATCTGGCGTTGGAATCGACGCCGTTTCATGTCCAGCGAAGCGGCGAGTCCTGGCCGGCGCCGCAGTTGGGTCCGCGACGTTCTGCGGTCAATTCCATTGGCGCGACAGGTTCGAATGCATTTGTACTGCTGGAGGAGGCTGCCTGTGCCGCGCCGCCGCCGGGCGATGTGCGGCTGCCCTTGCTGCTGCCATTTTCGGCGCACGACCCGCAGCGCCTGCAGGAGTACGTGCAGACGGTGCTGGCCTGGCTGGAACGGCAAAGCGCCACGCTTGACCTGGCCGCGCTGGCCTTCACCTTGCAGCAGGGCCGCTTGGCAATGAAGGCACGCCTGTGCCTGGTGGCATCCACAACAGACCAGGTGGTCACCCTGCTCAAGCAGGTGCTGGACGGGCTGACCGCATCGGACCAGATCGCGACCGGCATATCAGCGTCGGGCGCCACGCCACAGCAGGGTATTGCCGCGCACCATGACGGCGCGGAACGTGTCCGTCAGCTCGTCAGCGCCGGCGCCTATATCGACCTGGCCCGGCACTGGTGCAGCGGCGAAGCCTTTTCCTGGCAACCCCTCACGCCGCGGCGCGCCCGCCGTGTTGCCGTGCCCGCCGTGCCGCGCTCCCGGCAGCGCTTCTGGATCGGTGGCGAGCGGCGTCCCGCGATGTCTCCCGCGGCGCAAGCCGTGGCCGCGCCGACCGTTGCGCACCGAGTGGGTACGCCGCTGCTGCTGGTACCGACGTGGGAGCCTGCAGCGGCCGCGGCCGCGCCAGAGGTAGGCGAGGGCGCGCGACTGGTCATGGCCGGCGAATCCTTGCTGGCGCGCCGGAGCGGGTTGCCCGGCTTCGTGCGCGTCGCCGTGTGCTTCGACGAAACCATCGCACAACTCGCCGGCCTGCTTGCCGGGTCAGGCAAGCTGCAAAGTCTGCTGCTGCTGTTCGATGCGCCAGCGGCCGGGCTTGCCGAAGAAATACCCGGGCGATTGGCGAGTACCGTCATGTTCACCTTCCGGTTGGTCAAGGCCTTGCTGCTGGCCGGCTGCGCCGGCGGCTCGTTCGGTCTGACCGTCGTGACGCGTCAGGCAGTACAGGCCGACGGCGATGCCGCGCCCGATCCGGTGCAGGCGGCGGTGCACGGGCTGGTCGGCGTGGTAGCCAAGGAGCAGCCGCGCTGGCGCGTGCGCGTGCTGGATCTCGCCACTGAGAGCGATTTGCAGCAAGCCCTGGATTCGTCCTATGCGCTGCCCAGCGGCGACGCTGTCGCGATACGCGGTGGCGTAGCCTTGCGTCAGTGCCTGGCGCGCGTGCGGTTTGCGCATGCGGACGCGATCACCAGCGCCTATCGCCGTGGTGGTGTCTACGTGATCATCGGCGGTGCCGGAGGCATCGGAAGTTTGCTCACGGCCTACCTGGGCGAGCGCTATCAGGCACAGGTGGTATGGATCGGCCGCAGGCCGCTGGACCCTGCCATTGCCGCGCAACTGCGTGAGCTGGGCACGAACGGACCGGCGCCAGTGTATCTGTCGGCCGATGCCGCGGACCCCGGCCAGCTGGCCGCCGCACTGGCCCAGGCCACAGCGCGTTTCGGCGCCATCCATGGGCTGGTCCACGCCGCAATGGGCGAACTCGACGCCGGCATCGCCGCAATGGACGAGGCGCAATTCAACGCGTCCAGTCGTCCCAAGATCGACATCTGCGTCCGCATCGCCGAGACCGTGTTGCCGGAATCGTTGGATTTCATGCTGTTTTTTTCGTCGATCAATGCCTTCGCGCGCGATCACGGCAAAAGCGGCTACGCCACGGCGAATACGTTTGAAGATGCATTCGCGCTGCAGTTTGGCGCGCAGGCCAAGGCCAGGGTAAAGGTCGTCAACTGGGGCTGGTGGGCGGATGTCGGTGTATCGCGCAGCGTGCCGCAGGCCGCCATCGTGCGGATGGAACGCCTGGGCCTTGCGGGTATCGAACCCGCCCAGGCAATGAGTGACCTGGAAGCCTTCCTGCGCAGTCCCCTGCGCCAGCTCGCAGTGCTGGCCGTCAGCGGCGGCGGCCATCAGTTCGTCTCCAGCCAGCGTGAGCTGCAGGTCGATTTCACCGGCATGCAAAACGGCCGCGTGATATGGCAGCTCGGCACCGAGGCCGACGCCGCAGTCCAGGCGACGCCGCACTATTCGGTGCCGTCCGCGCCAGTGGCGAGCGGGTTGCCACCGCAGCGCGACGATGGCTTCTTCGAGCAGGCCCTGGCGGTCTTCGTGCAGTTGCTCGCCGACGCGCTGAAGATGCCGCCGTCCCAGATAGACCCGCACGAAGCGATGGAAGCCTATGGCATAGATTCGATCCTGATCGTGCATATGACGCAGATTCTCGAGCGTCATCTGGACCAGGTATCCAGTACGCTCTTCTTCGAGCACAAGACACTGCACGCCCTGGTGCGGCATTTCATCGACACGCAGCCCGACAGCGTGCGTGCGCTGGCCGGCATGGCGGCCGTGCAACCCGGGCCTGCCGCCCCGGTGGCGGTCTCTGCGCCGCCGCATGCACCGGTTAAGCCCGCAGCCCCGCTGCTGACGCACGCGACCGGTGCGGACGTCACGGCTGTTGCACAAGCGGGTTATGCACCGATTGCCATCATCGGCCTGCACGGCCGCTTCCCGCAGGCGGATGATCTCGATGCGTTCTGGCACAACCTGCGCGAGGGGCGCGACTGCGTCACAGAGGTGCCGCATGAGCGCTGGAGCGAGGGCTGGCTGGACACCTCCGACGTCGACGCAGCCATCGAGAATGGCAAGAGCTATTGCGACCAGGGTGGCTTCATCACCGGCTTCGCCGATTTCGACAGCGAACTGTTCGGAATACTGCCCAATACAGCGCATTGCATGGATCCGCAGGAGCGCTGGTTCATCCAGAGCTGCTGGCTGGCGATGGAGAATGCGGGCTATACGCCGGAGTCGCTGCGCCGCGACGCGCGTGCCGGCGTGTATGCGGGCGTGACAAAAACTGGCTTCGACCTGTACCTGCCCGAACTGGTTGCGCAGGGCGAAACCCTGCTTCCGCATACCTCATTCAGTTCGGTCGCCAACCACGTCTCCTACCTGTTCGATTTCACCGGTCCCAGCCTTCCCATCGACACCATGTGTTCGGCCGCACTGACGGCGATCCACGAAGCTTGCGAGAGCCTGCACCGCGGCGCTTGTGAAGTGGCCATCGCCGGTGGCGTGAACCTGTATCTGCACCCGCACAATTATGTCTACCTGTGCCGCGCGCGGATGCTGGCGCCCGATGGCCGCTGCAAGAGCTTCGCGGCTGATGCCGACGGCTTTGTTCCGGGCGAAGGGGTTGGCACTGTAGTGCTCAAACCGCTGGCCCGCGCGCAGGCCGACGGCGACGATATCCGCGCCGTCATTATCGCCTCGGCCACTAATCATGGCGGCAGGACCAACGGCTATACCGTGCCGAATCCGCACGCACAGCAGGCGCTTGTCCAGCAGGCCCTGACCCGCGCCGCGATCGATCCGCGCAGCGTTACCTACATCGAGGCGCATGGCACTGGTACGGCACTTGGTGACCCGATCGAGGTGAAGGCGCTACAGATGGCGTTCGAAGCCCGGGCACGGGAACTGGGCGTGACACTGGACGGTTGGAACTGCGCGATCGGCTCGGTCAAGTCCAATATCGGCCATCTCGAGGCTGCGGCTGGAATGGCGGGGCTCGCCAAGATCGTGCTGCAGCTGCGGCACGGTGAGCTGGTGCCCAGCCTGCATGCGCAGACGACGAATCCCGCGATCGTGTTCTCGGGCACGGGGTTGTCCGTGCAGCGGCATCTCTCGCCCTGGCGTGCCGGCGTCGATCGCGAAGGCTGCGTGGTTCCGCTGCGCGCGGGGCTATCGTCATTCGGTGCGGGCGGAGCCAATGCGCATCTGATCGTCGAACAGTATGTCGCGCACGACAGCGCCGCGGCCTCGGTGGCAGAGCCAGCACTGGTGGTTCTGTCCGCCGCCAGCCAGGCCCAACTGACCAGCAGGGCCAGCGCGCTGCGCCAGTGGATTGCCGCAAGGCCTGCCACAGCGGACCTTCTGGCCCGCGTCGCCTACACGCTGCAATGCGGTCGCGTTGCTATGGCGTACCGATGCGCCATCGTCGCCGCCAGCGTCGAAGAGCTGATCGAGGGACTCGACGATTGCATAGGCCAGCGACGTTCGATACGCGTGTTCAACGGACAGTCCAGCGGGCAGGCAGACAAGCTGTCGAGCCTGCTGTCGGATGACGATATCGAACTGACGATTTCGGCCTGGATCCGCAAGGGCAAATACCGGCGGCTGGTTGAGGCCTGGTGCTATGGCCTGCGTGTCGACTGGCGCCAGCTTTATCTCTCCGGCCTTGTGCCGCGCAAGATCGAGCTGCCCGGCTACGCTTTTGCGCAGCGACGCTACTGGCTGCCGGACAGGCTTGTGCGCAAACCAGCCACTGCGGCGCCCGGCGCGCCCGGCAGAGGGGCCGCGCCTGCCGCCGGGGTCTACCGGGACAGGCCGGCAGTCCTGCTGTTTGCCGGCCACTGGCTCGAGCTGTCTGATGCTGCCGCGGCCGGCCATGCATCTTCCACAATGGAAGAGGATCTCAATGCAGATAAATACCTGTGGCTGGTAGGCGCGCATGGCCGGCTGGACGACAGCCTGCTCGCCGCGGCATTTCCCGCTCAACGTATCTGGCGCCTGCCGCCGACGGCTGGGGATATTGCTGAGAACTACACCGTACAGGCCAAGCAGATGAAGGCGGCCCTCAGGCAGCTGCTGTCATCCGGCCGGCCGTGTCAATTGAACGTGCTGCTGGTGTCGGCCTGCGCGGACCCGGCCGCTGGACTCCACGACGAAGGTCTGGACGTGTGCCTGGGCGGGTTGGCCGGCCTGCTGTTCAGCGCCAGCGAAGAAGCGCCACGCATCACCGCGCGCTGCTTCAGCGTGCCGCCCGACATCGATGGCGCCTTGCTGGCCCGGCTGGCAAGCCGCGCCGGGCATGCCGCAGCGGCGCTGCATTTTCGCGAGTGGCAGGGGAAGCTGCAGTATTTTTCGCTGCTTGAACTGGCCGATGCAACACACAGTGGCGCTTGCGCCTGGCGTCCCGGTGGGGTGTATCTGGTCACCGGCGGGCTGGGCGCACTCGGCCGCTACCTGATCGAAGACGCTATGCGCAGCGAGCCGTCCGCAACGCTGGTGCTGGTTGGGCGACGGCCCTTGGACGAGGCAGGACTGCACTATCTTGCACGATGGACATCCGGTGGCGGCCAGGTCGAATACCTGCAGGCGGATGTGGCCTGTGCAGCGGAACTGGCAGTGGCGATCGGGCGCATACGCGAACGGCACGCACACCTTCATGGCGTCATTCACTGCGCCGGACAGCTGGACGACGGCCCCGTACTGCGCAGCGGTGACGCGGCGACCGACAGGGTATTTGCGCCCAAGGTGCAAGGGCTGGTTAATCTCGATACGCAAACAGCCGCCTTCGAGCTGGATTTCTTCGTCTGCTATTCGTCCATCGCCAGCCTCGGCAATCGCGGCCAGGCGGACTACGCCGCCGCCAACGGCTTCATGAATCACTATCTGCAACAGCGCAATGCGGGCGTGTCGACCGGTATCCGGCACGGGCGTTCCTTGTCGATCAACTGGCCACTTTGGGCTTCCGACGGAATGACGGTGGATCTTGCCGGCGAGCAGAAGCTCCAGTCGACAGGAATGCAGCCGCTGGAGCGCGAACAGGGACTGCAGACGCTGCAGCGTATCCTCGCTCTGCGCGGCCCGGAAACGGACTACTACGTTTTCTGCGGCGATGCCGTGAGCATGCGAGCCGCGCTGGCGGCGCGCTTTGTCGGCCTGGGCGATGCGCGGACTGCGGCAGGCGTGGGCTCTGCCCGCGGCAATGTGGAACTGTGTCAAATGGACGCTGCTGGCGTGGACGGCATCGCCGCGCGCCTGGCCGCGGTGTTCGCGTCGCAGACAGGAATGCGGCAAGGCGAAGTGGATCCGCACCGGCGTCTGGAAGAATACGGCATTGACTCCGTGGTCATTGCAGCACTGAACCGTTCGCTGGCGGCGCATTTTCCGTCGCTGTCCAAGACGCTGTTCTACCAGTTCCAGACCCTTCAGGAAGCGGCCTGGCACATGCTCAGGACACATCCGCACGATTGCGCGCGCTGGCAGTTGCCGCTGGCGACAGCGGGCGGTACCGGATCCGGCACGCTGGTATCGCGCGACAGTCTTGCAGCGCAGACAGCGGGCGATGGCATCGTGCCTGCGCAGCCAGGCGGCGAAGCGGTAGCCAGCCGTGACCCGCAGTACAGCGTGGCGCGTAGAAAGATCGCGATCATCGGATTGGCCGGGCGCTATCCCGGCGCCGCCACGCTCGAGCAGTTCTGGGACAACCTGGCCGGCGGCAAGGAATGCATCCGGCCGGTCCCGCAGGACCGCTGGTCACTGCAGGGGTTCTACGAGCCTGAAATCGAGACGGCCATCGCTGCCGGCAAGAGCTATTCGCAGTGGGGTGGCTTTATCGAGGGTTTTGACTTCTTCGACTACCTGTTCTTCGGCATGGCCCCTGTCGAGGTGCAGTGCATGGATCCGCAGGAACGCCTGTTCATCCAGTGCTGCTGGCATGCCATCGAGGATGCCGGCTATACACCCAGCACGCTGGCGAAACGGCATGGCGGAGGGGTCGGCGTGTTTGCCGGCATCACCAAGACCGGGTTTGACCTGTACGGGCCGGATCTGTGGCGGCAGGGAGACATGCTGTTTCCCTATACCTCGTTCAGCTCGGTCGCGAACCGAATCTCGTACCTGTTCGATCTGCGCGGGCCGAGCATGCCGGTGGATACCATGTGTTCATCCTCGCTGACCGCGGTCCACCAGGCCGTCGAGGCGATACGTCGCGGCGAATGCGATGCCGCTATCGCGGGTGGGGTGAACCTGTACCTGCATCCGTCGACGTATGTCGGCCTTAGCGCCAGGAAGATGCTGTCGGCGGATGGACGTTGCAGGAGTTTTGGTGCCGGCAGCAATGGTTTCGTGCCGGGCGAAGGTGTCGGGGCCGTGTTGCTCAAAGGCCTGGACGATGCCGAGCGCGATGGCGATCCCATACATGCGCTTGTTGCCGGAAGCGCGATCAATCACGGCGGGCGCACCCACGGCTATACCGTACCCAGCCCGACTGCGCAGGCAGCGGTGGTAGCTGGCGCCATCCGTGATGCAGGACTGCACGCCGAGCAGATCGACTACGTCGAAGCCCACGGCACCGGCACGGAGCTGGGCGACCCAATCGAGGTCACCGGCCTGACCGAAGGCTTTGGCCAGGTGGCGCGTGCGCTGCCGCTACGCCAGGCAATTTGCGCGCTGGGTTCGGTCAAGCCGAACATCGGCCATCTCGAAGCCGCGGCCGGTATCGCGGGCCTGACGAAAATCGTACTGCAGATTAAGCACCGCCAGTGGGTGCCTGGGCTGCACATCGAAGAGGCCAATCCGAATATCGGTTTCGACCAGTCGCCGTTCCGGCTGCAAAAGACGCTGGCCGATTGGCCGGCGGGCGGCGATGGCGTGCGGCGCGCGGGACTGTCGTCCTTCGGTGCCGGCGGCGCCAACGCTCACATCGTGGTGGAAGAATATCTGCAGCGTTCGGACCAAACGCCACCGGCGGGTAAACAGGGGCTGCCCGGCCTGCTGCTGCTGTCCGCGGACAGCGTCGGGCAACTGCGCACTGCTGCGTCGCAGCTGCTGGCCGTCGCCCGCATCCAGGTCTGCTCGGATGCGGACCTGGCGGATTTTCTTTTCACGCTGCAGATTGGCCGCGTCACGCGATCCGTGCGTGCCATTGCCGCTGTGGGCACGCCGGCCGAGCTTCTGCAGCGCCTGCAGCAGATCAGCACGGGAGATGGTCCGGTTGCACCCGGGCTGCTGTGGCAGGGTGTGAACGCTGGCGAGAGCCATCCAGATGCGGCCGAGCTGCGCTCGTGCCTTGGGCCGTTGCTTGAGCCGGTGAACCTGACGCTGCTGCAGCAATGGCTGAACAACGATGGGGTGGACTGGTCGCGCGCCTGGTGCGAGGGAGCTGGCCGCTGCAGGGCGCGTCGCCTGCATCTGCCCGGCTACGTTTTCCGCCAGGACCGCTTTTGGATCAAGGACCGGCTTACAGCACCAGAGTCATTCTTTGCGCGCTCGGCGATTGCAGGGCAGGACTGGTCTGCGGCACAGGCACAACCCGCGGAGACCCTCGCATTCATTGAGACACTGGAGGCGCGACCGTTGCGTGAGTCCGGCCGCACAGCCGCTTCCGCGCCAGCCGGCCCAGTTCTGTACTTCGCAGCAAATGCCGAACACAGGAACGCCATCGCCGAGGTTTTCGCGCGCCGCGGTGGCGTGGTGGAATTCGCCTTGCCGCCGCCCGACGTCTCGCCGGATACAGCGGTCGCTGATGGAACCGATGTGGCCGCGTTCTTCGTCAGCGAGCTATCGCGGTTCGCTGCGACAATCGACGGTCCTTTCAGCGTGGTGTTTGCCGCGCCTATGGAACAGCCGCGCCGTCTGCAGGATCCGTGGCTGCTCGTCGAGCTGCTCAGGAGTATCAGACGCACAGGCCGCGTAGACCGTCTGGCTATTGCGGCAGCGCATTTTCCGCATGGCGAGGCAACTGGCAGCAACGCCTACCTGGAGGGCTGGGAAGGGCTGCGGCGATCCCTGTCCGCCGTTCTGCCCGACACGGCGGTCGGGCTGTTCAGCCAGAGTGTCGATGCGGCGCCGGACTGGCTGTCATGGGCGGAAAACCTTCACAGCGAGCTGTCCGCAGACGGACAGCAGGGCTTGGAAAGCGTCCGTTTTGTCGCTGCCGAACGCTTCGTATACGAGACCCGGGAAGTGCGTTTCGAACCTGCCTGTCCGCGCCTGCGGAAAGCCGGCACCTATCTCATCACCGGCGGCGCCGGTGGCCTGGGCCGTCTGATCGCGGCGTTCCTGCTGCGCGAATACAGCGCCTCGGTGGTGTTGCTGGGCCGGTCGCCGGAAAACTGTGTCGACCTGTCAGGATTGCGCGGTTTCGCGTCCGACCCTGCGCGCGTCCTGTACCTGCAGGCCGATGTCGGCGATGCCGCCAGCCTTAGGCAGGCGGTGGAACATGTCGAACGCATGCATTCGCGCATCGACGGCGTGGTACATGCCGCGGGCATGGTGGCCGAGCGCAGCTTGTTCGACATGCGGCGCGAAGAGTTCTACGAAGTGCTGCGGCCCAAGGTCGAAGGGAGCCTGGCCATGGCGGAAGTGTTCAGTACCCGCGAACCTGATTTTGTTGTCTATATGGGTTCGGCCGCGGCGTTGCTGGGCGATTTCGGCACGGGAAACTACGCCTTCGCCAACCGCTTCATGGCACAGTGCGCGCTTGCTGCGGCCTCGCCAGTCAGGCGTACACGCCACCAGGCCATCCACTGGCCGCTATGGCGCGACGGAGGCATGGGACGCGACAGTGCTACCCGTACCGATAGTTTCCTGGCAGCCAGCGGGCAAAGCGCACTGGAAACGACTGCCGCGCTGGCGCTGTTCGAGTGCACGCTTGGCGCGCAGTTTGGCCAATTCCTGTTGCTGCACGGCGATCCGCCGCGCTTGCGCGCGCGCGCTGCGCAAGCCGCCGTGTCCCAGCGAAGCTCCCCGGCGGCAGCGGAGCCGATGCAGCCGGTTGCCGGGTCCCGGCAGCTGTCGCCAGCGAAGACGGGCGAATACCGTACGCTGCTGCAGGTCGTCAAGCGGCATATCGGCGAGATCGTCGGTGTGCCGCCGGAGCGAATAGCCGGCTCCGAGCAGTTCATTGACCTGGGCTTCGATTCAGTCCATCTGGCCCGCCTGGCGCGGTCGATCAGCCTTGAGCTGGGCATTGAGCTGCGGCCTACTGAGCTGTTTAGCCATTCGTCGCCGAGGGCGCTTGGCCAGTTCCTGTCGACCCGCCTCACTGGCGACAGGCCAGATCTGCAAGCTGCGGCAGCGCGGCAGAGCGACAGATCGACCCCGACCACGGCGCACGTCGGCGGCCAGGCCGGCGCGATGACCACCGGTTCTGGCCAAGCGTCGACGGCGGGCACGCCGGCGCCGATCGCGATCATCGGCATGAGCGGGATTTTTCCGAACGCCCGAGATGTGGATGCAATGTGGAATTCGTTGCGCGACGGGATCTGCGGCGTGGACGAAATCTCTGTGCACCGATTTGCGCTGGACGGGCTTTTCGATCCAGCCAACGGTGTAGGAAAGACCTGTTCCAGGTGGCTAGGCATGGTGCCGGGCTGCGCCGAGTTCGATCCCCTGTTCTTCGGGATTTCCCCGCTGGAAGCGGAGGAGATTGATCCACGGCAGCGCCTCTTGCTGCAGGAATCCTGGAAGGCGCTGGAGCAAGCGGGCTATGGACCCTCTGCTTGCGCGCGGCACACGATAGGCGTGTTCGTCGGCGTGGAACAAGGCGACTACCAACAGTTTCTGGGCACCCAGGCTGAGTCGACCAACGCCCTCACCACGAACCACGACGCCATACTCGCGGCACGGCTGAGCTACCAGTTGGACCTGCACGGACCTGTCCTGACCATCAACACGGCCTGTTCATCCGGCCTGGTCGCTGCCCACCAGGCTTGCCAGAGTCTGCGCAGCGGCGAATGCGATACCGCCCTGGCGGCCAGCGCTCAGCTACTGCTGTCGCCACGCACGCTGGTCGCCATGAGCCAGGCAGGAATGCTGTCGCCGAGCGGACGCTGCCGAGCTTTCGATGCACGCGCCGATGGCATTGTCGCTGGCGAGGCGGTCGTGGTGCTGGTGCTCAAGCCGCTGGATAAGGCGCGCGCGGACAATGACCCCGTACTGGCCGTGATCGTCGCCAGCGGTATCAATTACGACGGCAGGACCAACGGCATCACGGCACCATCGGGTGCTGCACAGCGCCGGCTGATCGAAGCGATCTATCGTAGGCATGCGATCGATCCCACGCACATCGGCTTCGTGCTTGCCCACGGCACAGGCACGCGCCTGGGGGATCCCGTGGAAGTCAACGCGCTGGTCGAGGCGTTCCGCGCGTTCACCAGCCGCCGCGGATTCTGTGCCGTCGGTTCGACCAAGACCAACTTCGGCCATACCTTCGCGGCATCCGGCCTGGTCAGTGTCGCGGCAATGGTCAAAGCGCTGCAGAACGCGCTGATTCCGGCCAGCCTGCATTGCGAGCAGGACAACGAACTGGTCGACTGGCAGGCCAGCCCGTTTTATGTCAACAAGACGGCGCAGCCCTGGGGCACTAGTCCGATGCGGTCCCGGCTCGGTGCGGTCAGCGCATTCGGCATGAGTGGCACCAACGCACATATGGTCATCGCCGAGGCCGTGGAGGCCGCCCCGCAGCCGGCAGTTCCTGCGGGGCCGGTGCTGCTGCTGCTGTCGGCCAGGAGCGCCGCCGCGCTGCAACGCAAGATCCGCGAACTGGCGGACTATTGCCGTCGCCGCGATCCCGATCAGGCGGCACTGCTGCGGCTGAGCTATACGCTCAGCGTCTGCAGGCATCACTTTCGCCATCGCTGCGCACTGATCGCAGGCAGTGCCGCCGAAGCAATAGCGAAGCTCGAGCAGGCCGGGGGACTTGCGGCGCAGGATGTTGGCGGCAGCTGCCGCGTGGTGCGGCGCGATTTCGAAGCCGATCCGGCAACGCTTGCAAAATTGAACGCGCGGATCCGCCAGGCATCCGTCCCGGCACTGGCCGAGGCGCTGTCGGCTTACCTTCAGGGCTACGACCTCGACTGGACGCAGTGCCACGCCGGCCAGTGCCTGACGCCGCTGGACGCGCCCGGCTATCCGTTTTCCAGGAAGGACTACTGGATCGGCGGCCGCAACGGCGGCGATCCGGAACGGGATCCGCACAGCGCAGTTAGCGCCGACGGCATCTGGAACACCCTGCTCGCTGCGGCACAGCCGCCGCCAGGTGGATCTGTGCAGGCACGGCCAGTGCCGGCGTTCGATATGGATTTCTATACGGCTTTGATGACAAAGCTCGCCGACAACGAACTGTCTGTCGATGACGCCATTGCGCATACGCATGCACAAATGAACGCGTCATTCATTGGGGATGCCCGTGACTGATTTTTTGCACTATCTCTACGGCGAAGTGAATGCCGGCCGCTTGACCGTTACTGCGGCGGTGGCGCTGCTGCGCCAATACCAGTCTGGTGCACCGGCGGGTCCGATGCCGCCGCACACCGGCGCAGCAGCGCTGGAAACGCTGCTTGAACTCGATCACGAGTTCGCTGAGAAGGTCGCGCAGTCTTTCACGACGCCGATTCCCAATACCCAGCATTTCGACGGCATTGGGCTGGCGAAACTGGAATCGCTGTTCTGCGCGCTTCTGGTTGGCCAGATGAGCGAACTCGGCCTGTTCGATGTGCGAGGACGCTGCCGCCCAGCCAAGGCGGTGTCGCGGATTGTCGCCAACCTGCGCCCGTGGCTTGTGCCAACGCTCGGCTTCCTGCAGGAGCGCGGCTTCGTCAGGCGCAAAGGGCAGGAGTATGTGCTGACGCAATCGCCGCAGCCGGCACAGAGCTGGCGTGAATGGGACTCGCTGCAAGGCGTGTGGCAGAAGGACGGGCACCTTTCGCTGATCGATCAGGTGCTGAGGCGGGCACCGGAGATCCTGCGCGGCAAAGCCCTGATGACCGACCTGCTGTTCGGCGACGGTTCCATGAGCAGTGCGGAAAAAATATACAAGGACAATGACGGTGCCCGCTACTACAACGACCTGATCAGCCGCTGCACTGCTCTGGTGGTTGCCCGGCAGATCGCAGCCGATCCGCGCTACCGCATCCGCCTGATCGAGATAGGGGCAGGCACCGGCGGCACGACGGCTTCGATTCTGGCGGCGCTGAAACCCTACCGCGCGAATATCGAGCGCTATTGCTATACCGATGTGTCACGCGCCTTCCTGCTGCATGCCGAAGAGACCTTCAAGCCGGACAATCCCTTCATCGACACGCAGCTGCTGGATATCAGCCGCTCGCCGTTCGATCAGGGGTTGGCGGAAAACAGTTTCGATATCGTCATCGCGGCCAACGTGTTGCACGCGACAGCGGATGTGCCGCAGTGTGTATCCCACGTCGCCGGTCTGCTGAAGCCCAACGGCGTCGTGCTGCTCAACGAACTGGCGGGCAACTCATTCGTCGGTCACGTCGCCTTCGCCTTCTTGCCGGGCTGGTGGGCGCACCAGGGCGACGGACTGCGCCTGCGGGGCTCGCCGGCGCTTGCACCGGACACCTGGAAGCGGGTGCTTATGCAACAGGGTTTCGCGAAAGTGTGGCAGCCACTGCCGCAATCGCACGCGGCGGGCCAGCAGATCATCGTCGCGCAGGCGGCGGCAGCTGCCGTGGTGGATACGGCGGCGGCAGTTGCCAGCAGCGAACCGGCAACCGTCGGCCCGGATACAAATACCGCGGCCCGGAAGGTCGATTCCCTACGCGAGGAACGCTCGCCGGAAACGGGCGGCGAACAGGATCGCGTGGTCGAGGTGGCTGCGCGACTCGCCGGCCTGGTGGCGCGCGCGTTGAAGCTGCCGGAGCGGGAGATCGACGCCGACCAGCCCTTCATGGAGTACGGCGTGGACTCCATCGTCGGCGTCAAGCTGGTGCGCATGATCAACAGCGCGTTCGAGGTCGAACTCAGCACCATCAGCCTGTTCAGCCATACCTCGATCGCCAAGCTGGCGCTGCATCTGGTGCAGACCTGGCCGGACGCGCCTGCCGTTTCGCCCGGCGACGATGACGGCGCCCTGGCGGCTGCGGGCGTCACGCGCATTTATGAACCAGTGTACGAACTGCCGTTGCCTGCTGCAGATCCTGCGGCAGCTGCGGACAGCGGCAGTGCCGACACCCGCATCGCCATCATCGGCATGAGTGGACGCTACGCCCGCTGCGCGGATCTGGATGCGCTATGGGAGCATCTGGCGGCTGGACACGACCTCGTCGACAAGGTCAGCCGTTGGCAGCTGGACGATCTGCGGGACGTCTATCCGGACGCGGAATTCTGCGGCGACGCCAGCCACCTTGAACGCATCGACGCTTTCGATCCGCTGTTCTTCAATATCTCCGGTAGCGAAGCGCGCTACATGGATCCACAGCAGCGCCAGTTCCTCGAGCAAGCCTGGCTGGCGCTGGAAGATGCGGGCTATGCAGGCCGACAGATCGAAGGCAGCCTGTGCGGTGTGTTCGTCGGTTGCGCTGACGGTGACTATCACCTGAACTTCGGCGACGACTGGCCCGCCCAGGCGTTCTGGGGCAATTCGACGGCGGTGTTGCCTGCCCGCATCGCCTATTTCCTGGACCTCCAGGGCCCAGCCGTCGCTGTCAACACCTCGTGCTCCAGTTCCCTGGTCGCTACGCATCTGGCTTGCCAGGCACTCAATGCAGGCGAGATCTCGCTGGCGCTGGCAGGCGGCGTCACGCTGACCTGCACCCGAAGTTTCCACGTGCTGACGATGCGCGCCGGGATGCTGTCGCCGAGCGGACGTTGCCACACCTTCGACGCTGCCGCCGACGGCTTCGTGCCGGGCGAGGGCGTGGCTGCGGTCGTGCTGAAACGTCTCGCTGATGCGGTCAGGGACGGCGATCACGTATACGGCACCATCGTTGCTTCCGCGGCGAACCAGGACGGTGCCAGCAACGGCATCACCGCGCCCAGCGCGCGTTCGCAGGAACGCCTGATCAGTGAGCTGTATAGGCGCGCACAGATCGATCCGGAGCGCATCGGCTACGTGGAGGCGCACGGAACCGGGACACAGCTCGGCGACCCGATCGAGTTCCATGCCCTGTCGCAAGCGTTCCGGCAGTTCACCCGTCGGCGCCAATACTGTGCGCTGGGCTCAATCAAGACCAACCTTGGCCATACGGCATCGGCTGCCGGAGTGACCAGCCTGGTCAAAGTGCTGTTGGCCCTCCAGCACGATGCCATTCCGCCCTCGCTGCATTTCCGCACGCCCAATCCGGAAATCCAGATGACGGCAAGTCCGTTCTTCGTCAACACGCAGTTGCTGCCTTGGCCTCGCCACGACGGTCAGCGTTGCCTGGCAGCCATCAGTTCCTTCGGCTTCAGCGGAACCAACGCGCACCTCGTGATCGAGGCAGCGCCGCCGCCGCGCCCGCGCGCGGCCAGCAAGCAGCCGATGCTGGCCGTCCTTTCGGGACGCAATGAAACTCAGCGGCGCCAGCTTGCGCAGAACCTGTCCAACCGTCTGGCCGGGCAACCGGACCTGACGTTGGCCGACATCAGTGTCACGCTGCTGCTGGGCCGCCGCCATCTGGAACACCGGCTTGCCATCGTCGCCGATGACGTTGCTCGACTGCGCAGCGCGCTGCAGGCGTGGCTCGACGGCGGGCAGCCGGCAGGTGTGCTGTGCGGGCGCAGCAAGGAGAAGCAGCGCAAGCTGCTCAAGCCCGCGCTGAACCAGGTCGGCAACCAGTGCATCAGCGATCTGCGCCAGCTACCTGCCGAACAGGCCCAGGCGGCGAGAAGCCTGCTCACGACGGTTGCAGAACTGTTCGTTGACGGGTACGCACTGGATTATTCCGCCCTGTTCGAAGGTGTCGACGCGCGACGCATTACGCTGCCGGGCTATCCATTTGCGTCCGATTCCCACTGGACAGGGCCGCTGGCCATTGGCGCGGCCGCCAGCACCACTTCCCCGGCGACGGAATGCTTCGATGAAAACGGCGGCCGGATGGATTTCCGCCTTTCGGATGCAAATTTCTTCCTCGCCGATCACCGTGTCCACGGCGTCGCCTTGTTACCCGCCGCGGTACATCTGGAATTTGCACGGCAGGCGCTGGAGCGTGCCGTGCTCGCACGTCACGGCCGGGGGGCGCCAGCCATCGAGCTGCTTGATGTCGTATGGCTGCAGCCGGTGGTTGCTGCCGCGCCGGACGTCCAGTTGCAGGTCGTGGTCGAATGGCGCGGGGCTGATACGCTGGCCTATCGCATCGTGCACGCGGGGCCGCAGGGCGACGCTGGTGTGTGCAGCCAGGGCAGTGCCCGAACGTATGCCAGCGGTATGCCGCGCCATGCGCAGTTGCCGGCCTTTGCCACGAACTTGCCTGCTTTGATCGACCCGTCGGCGCTTTACCAGCGGTTCCGGCAGGGCGGGATAGATCACGGCCCGCGCATGCGCGGCATCCACTCCCTGCGTCTGGGACGTGACGGCAGTGGCGCGGGACTGTGCGAGGCCATCATCGAGCTGCCGCCGGCCGCCTCGGCCGACGCCAGCTGGGGCCTGCATCCCTGCCTGCTCGACAGCGTGCTGCAATCGCCGCTGGGCCTGATCCTGATGGACGAGCGGGAGACCACCGCCGCGTCCGGCGGCGCAGTGCTGCCGTTTGCGATCCGCGAGTTGCGCTTGCACCGGCCGCTGACAGGACGCTGTCAGGTGCGCTGCCGCTTCCACGAAGCCTCGCCGGGGCGCAATGCGGCCAGGAGCGTCGACATCGACGTGATTGATGCGCAGGGCCAGCCGGTGCTGACGATACGCGAGTTCATGTCCCGCGCAGCCAGCGCGGCGGTTGTTTCCCGCGCAGCAGTGCATGCGCCGCTGATCGCTTCCGCGCCGCCGGACGACAGCCATCCGTTGCGGCTGACGCCGGTCTGGGAAGTCGTGGATACGCATGCTTCAACGGCGCTGCCGGAGGCGCTGGACGCGGCGCGTACGCTGTTTGTATTCGGCGACGAAAAATGGCTGCAGTCTGCCGCGCGCCACTATCCTCGGGCGGGCGCGCTGCCGCTGTCGTGCTGGAGCGGCGATGCGGGGTCGGAGCCGGCCATCGACGGCGCGGCCACCCAGCTTGTGCTGGTACTTGCGCATACGCCGCCGGCCGACGCCGGGCTGGTCGACTTCAGCGCACGCATGGCGGCACAGGAGCACGGACTGATCGCCTGTTTCCGGCTGATCAAATCGCTGCTGGCCCAGGGGCGCGGCAGCCAGCCGCTGGAATTGACTGTGGTCACCGCCCAGGCCTGCGCGGTTCTGGGCGATGACCCGGTCGTTCCCGATCATGCAGGCATGCATGGCCTGCTGGGCACGCTGGCCAAGGAATATCCGTTGTGGAAGATGCGCGTGCTCGACTGGCCTGACGCAGTGCTGCAGTCCGAGGCAAGTGTCTTTTCCGTGCTGGCTGATTCGCTCGCGCTGCCCTTCAGCGAGCGCGGCGACCCTCTGGCCTGGCGTGGTGGCCGCTGGTATCGCCAGGCCCTGCGACCGCTGCTGGCTGATGAGCGGCTACTGCCTTCGAGGCACCGCCACGGTGGCGTGTATGTGCTTATCGGCGGTGCCGGCGGCGTCGGTCAGGCCTATAGCGAATATCTGGTCGAAACTTATGCGGCACGGGTGGTCTGGATAGGGCGGCGTGCGCCCGACGCGGACATTGCCGCGTCGATACGGCGCATTGGCGCGCACGGCCCGGCGCCTTGTTACTTCCAGGCCGATGCGGCAGATCCGCAACAATTGGAATTTGTCCTGCAGCAGGTCCGCGAAACGATAGGTCCGGTCAACGGCCTGGTGCATTCGGCGCTGGAATTGAGCGATCAAAGCCTGGCCAATATGGATGAGGCGCGCTTCCGCGCCGGACTGCAGGCCAAGATCGCAATATGCGCAGCAATGGGCCACGTGCTTTGCGCCGTCGCGCCAGTGCTGCTGTCACCGGATTTCGTCCTGTTCTTTTCCTCGCTGCAGAGTTTCACCAAGGCCGCAGGTCAGGCCAACTACGCGGCGGGCTGCACCTACAAGGACAGCTACGCCGCAGCACTGGCGCAGGCACTCCCCTGCGACGTACGCGTGATCAACTGGGGCTACTGGGCGGAAGTAGGCAGTGTGGCCGCACCGGCCTACCGGCGCCGCCTGGCCGCGGCAGGCGTAATGCCTGTCGAACCGCGCGCAGCCATGCAGGTGCTGGAACAGCTGCTGTCGACGGCCGCACGCCAAGTCTGCTTTACCTCGCTCAGCGCCTCAGCGCGGGACGCGCAACTGGCCGACAACGCGAGCCCGCTGCGCGCATTGCCGCGCGCCGTTGCACCGGATCCGGCGCTGCGCGAAGAAATCAGTCGTGCGGTCGACGCTCTGCCCCTACCGGCGCTGGATATTGACGGTGCAGCGTCGAAGGCGCTGGACCAACTTCTTGCGAAGCTGCTGTTCGTGCATCTGCGCGAATCGGGGTTCCTCGGTGACGGTGCCGACTCAGTCGACAGCGTGCTTGCCAAGGCACAGCGTCGCGGTCTGGTTGGCAAATACCGGGCCTGGCTGGGCGCCAGCATCGAATTTCTCTGCGCGCTGGGCGTGACAGCGCGAGACCCGGCGCGCGGCGGGCAGTTGCGTCTGCCGCAGAATTTCGACGTCGCCGCCGTGCGGCTGCAATGGCAGCAGGAGAAATTGCGCCGGAGCGAGTTGCACGCCCAGTTGACGCTGGCCGATTCAATGTTTGCCGCGCTGCCGGAGGTACTGCGCGGCCAGCGCCCCGCGACGGACATATTGTTCGCCGATTCCTCGGTCGACTCGATCAAGTTCATGTACGGCGGCAATCCGCTGTCGGACTACTACAACGATGCGCTTGCCGAGGCCGCGGCCAGCATCATCGGCACGCGCGGCGTGCAGGCCGGCGACGGACTTCGCATCATCGAAATCGGGGCAGGCACCGGCAGCACCACGCAGCGGCTTGCCGCACGCTTTGCCGCCGAACCGTACGTAGTGGCCCGCTACACCTATACCGATGTCTCGCACGCTTTTCTCAAACATGGAAGCCGTATCCTCGCGGACAAACTGCGCGGCTTCGAAACGCGCATCTTCAACGCCGAGCAGGCACCAGCGGCACAAGGCATCGAGGAGGGCAGCTATGACCTCGTCGTCGCCACCAATGTGCTGCACGCAACCCGCAACATTCTTGACACGTTGCGCAACGTCAAGGCACTGCTGCGGCACAACGGCGTCGTGCTGCTGAACGAGATCACGAACAATCCGATTTTCACGCATCTCACGTTCGGCCTGCTGGATGGCTGGTGGAACTACGACGATGGCGATATCCGTCTGCCGGGCTGTCCGGGTCTGGCCCCGGAGCGCTGGGCCCAGGCGCTGCGGCAAAGCGGATTCCACGCACTGCAGTTCCCGGCCGCCGCAGCGCACGGGTTGGGACAACAGGTCATCGTGGCCTACAGCGACGGCATCCTGCGTTCCCCCCGAAATCCCATCCTGCCTGGGGTGTTGCCGGCACAGGCCGCTGCCACCCGGTCTGGCGTCCGCGCCGGCCCGGCACACGAGGGCCGTTCGATCGCGCGCGCGAGCAGCCAACTGGTCGAAGAACATGTCAGGGACTGCGTGATAGGCATCGTGTCGGAACAGCTGAGCGTTTCTCGCCGCGACATTGACCGCTCGGGTGCGTTTACCGACTACGGCATCGACTCGATCAGCGGCGTTCAGATTGCGCAGGGCATAGGCCGCGCACTGGGTATCCGACTGGAAACGACCAGCCTGTTCAACCACACCACCATTGACGATCTGGTCAGCCATATCAGCGAAGAGCACGGCCTTGAAATCGGTCGCGCACTCGTCGGCGCTGCGGTAGAAAATATCCACAACGAAGTTTCATCCACATTGCAGGTGACCGGCTCGGACATGGATCGGGCGCAGCTACAGTCTTGCATCCTGGATGAGCTGTCTTCGCGCCTTGAGATTCCCCGCGACGAGATCGACATCGACAGTGCGTTCGGCGAGTTGGGCATCGATTCGATTTCCGGCGTGCAGGTCGCTCAGGCGCTGGGGCAGCGCCTGGGTGTTGCTCTGGAGACGACCAGCCTGTTCAACCACGCTTCGGTGCGCGAGCTTGCCAGCCATCTACTGGGGCTGTTCCCCGGCGCGCTGGCGCAGCACGATCCCGCCGACGTGCCGCCAGCATCAGCGGGGCCTCGGCTCACGGCGGCGACCGCCGCACTCGGCGCCGACTGGGTATCGTCGCCAGTGCAGCCCGGCGATCTTCCGCGCATGCCGGTTGGCGCCGGGACGCACGATGCCGTGTCGCCGCGGCCCGTGTCACCACGCGGCGATCAGATCGCCGTGATCGGCATGAGCGGCCGCTTCGCGGGCGCGCAGGATCTGGAGCAGTTATGGGACAGGCTGGCCGGCGGCGATAATCTGGTCAGCGCGGCAACGCGCTGGGACCTGCCGCGCTACGACGACCGGTTTGGCGCCGTCGAAAACCCGCTGCGTGCCGATGGCAGCTTTCTCGACGGCATTGATCGTTTCGACGCGGAATTCTTCAACATCGCCGCCGTCGAAGCGACCTACATGGATCCGCAGCAGCGGATATTCCTCGAACACTCCTGGATGGCACTGGAAAACGCTGGCTATGTAGGCCAGTCGATCGGCGGCGCGCGCTGTGGCGTCTACGTTGGCTGCCTGGCTGGCGAATACAGCGAATTTCTTACCGGGCAGCCGCCGGCACAGGCGTTCTGGGGCAACTCCTCGTCCATCCTTGCCGCACGCATTGCCTACTATCTGAACCTCAAGGGGCCGGCGCTGGCCGTCGATACGGCGTGTTCCAGCTCATTGGTTGCGCTGCATCTGGCCTGCCAGAGCCTTTCCAGCGCAGAGACCGATCTGGCGTTGGCCGGTGGTGTCTCGCTGATGCTGACTCCGCGCTTCTACCTGTCGGCGAGCCCCGCGGGCATGCTGTCCAAGGGTGGCTGCTGCAGGACCTTCGATGATGCGGCGGACGGCTTCGTGCCCGGCGAAGGCGTTGGCGTCGTGGTGCTCAAGCGTCTGGATGACGCGCTGCGTGACCGGGACAACATCCACGGCGTGATCATCGGGTCCGGTGTCAACCAGGACGGTGCCACCAACGGCATCACGGCGCCGAACGGGCGCGCACAGGAAGCGCTGGAGCGCGAAGTCTATGCGCGCTTTGATATTAATCCGGAGCATATCCAGTACGTCGAAGCGCATGGCACGGGGACCAAGCTGGGCGATCCTATCGAGGTGCAGGCGCTGGGCGCGGCATTTGCGCACTACACACAGAAACGCAACTACTGCGCACTGGGTTCGATCAAGAGCAACCTCGGACATACGCTGACCGCGGCGGGCATTTCGGGCGTGCTCAAAGTCCTGCTCGCATTGAGGCACGGGAAAATCCCGCCCAGCATCAATTTCACGGCGTTGAACCGTCATATCCAGCTGGACGAAACACCGTTCTACGTCAATACGCAGCTGCGCGACTGGGTAGCCGCAACGGGGGGCAGGCGCACTGCCTGCGTCAGTTCGTTCGGATTCAGCGGCACCAATGCCCACGTGGTCATCCAGGAAGCAACGCCGCTCGCGCTGCGGCGCGTCGATGCGTCGGCGTATCTGGTCTGTCTCTCGGCGCGTACGGAGGCGCAGTTGCAGCGCTGCGTGGAGAACCTGCTCGGTGTTGTGCGTGACATTGCGGCGCCAGCCCTGAGCGACGTCAGCTTCACCTTGCTGCTGGGACGCCGCAGGTTTGAGCACAAGCTGGTGACCGTCGTGCGCAGTCTCGGCGAACTGGCCGGCAGACTCGACCAATGGCTGGCCAGCGGCCACTCGTCCAAGGTGTATTGCGCTCACCTGCAGGAAAAAGACCGGCGTGAGCAGGAATCGCTGAAACAGCATGGCGACGATTGCATTCGCGCGTGTCGCGAAGGATTACCACCTGCCGAGTACATGACACGCCTGTCGGCTGTCGCCGAACTTTTTATCCAAGGCTATGAATTGTCTTATGCGGCATTGTTTGAGCCTGGCAGCTGTCGGCGGGTGGAGCTGCCGACCTATCCATTTGAGCGCGAGTCCTACTGGGTCGGCGGCGACGGCGAGGCGGTCGAGTTCGACCGATCCAGCACGCTGATGCAGCGAGCGCTGGCCGGCCTGGCCGCGAGCGCGGTCGTGCCCGCGCCGGCGGAGCCGAAGCCGGCGCACGAATTCCCCCCTTCGCTGCTGCTGGCCAGCCCGCACTGGCTGGCGCAGGCGCCGGCACAGGCGGCCGCGGCCGGCTACGATGAAACGACAATGGTATGTCTGGTCGTTGATCAGCATGCCAGCGGATACCTGGCGGACGATCTCCTGGCGAACCTGGTTGCGCTGCTGCCCACTGCGACAGTGGCTGCGCTACGCATCGGCGCTTCGTGCGTGACGACGGCGTATTGCGAACTCGCGACGGGCCTAATCGACCTCGCGCGCAACCTGCTGCTGCAGCGCACGGTGAAACGGCTGCAGGTCGTGGTGTGCGGACAGCGGCAAGGATGGCGGCTGGGCGCAGGACTCGGCGGCCTGCTGCGCACCCTTTCGCTGGAAAACCCGCAGGTCGAAACACAATTGATGGAAATCGACGACATGCCGGTTGCCGCCGTACTGCGCCAGCGGCTGCTGCTGGAGTCCGCGCAGCCGGAGGCGTACATCCGCTACGTCGGCGAGCGCCGCGAAGTACTGCGATACCGGCCATTGTCGGAAGAAGAGTCCGGCGCATCCGCGGTAAAGACGGCTCTGCTGCGCCAGGGCTGCACTTATCTGGTAACGGGCGGCACGGGCGGGGTAGGGTTTCTCATTGCCTGCCATATCGCCGCCCAGGCACCAGGTTCGACCCTGCTCCTGCTCGGCCTGCGTGCGACCGACGCGAGGGTGGAAACGCAGCTTGCGCAGCTGCAAGCCCTGGGCGCGCGTGCGGCCTACCACGCCGTCGATCTGGCCGACGCGCAGGCATTGGCATCGGCTCTCGCCGCGCTGCGTTGCGCACATGGCGATTTCAATGGCGTGATCCATTGCGCCGGCACCCTGTCGGACGGCTTCATCCTGCGCAAATCGGCGCAAGACATCGCGCGCACGCTGGCGCCGAAGGTCGCCGGCACGGTCAACCTCGACGAGCTGACCAAGGACAGCCCGCTCGATTTCTTCGTCGTGTTCTCGTCGCTGGCAGCGCTGACCGGCAGCGCCGGGCAGGCGGATTACGCCGCCGCGAACGGATTTCTCGACCTGTTTGCGGCGCACCGCCTGGAATGCGCCAAAGTGGGCACGCGGCGTGGACGCTCGATCTCGATCAACTGGCCGTACTGGAGCAACGGCGGCATGAAGACAACGCCGGCGGTGCTGGCTGCGCTGCGCGAAGCGGGACTGGCGGAACTGTCCGACGAACGGGGACTGGAAGCGTTCCGACAGGCGATGGCTTCCACAGGTGTCGCGCAGATCGTCGTTCTGTGCGGGAATGAACAGGCCGCACGGGCGCTGCTGGCCGGCGCGGCACCGCGCGGCACGGCGGCCGATCCGCCGCGCGCTGCCGAAGCCGACATCGCTTTGGAGGCTGGTCAGCTCAAAGTAGCCGCGCTCGGGCAGTTGACGGAAATTTTCGCCGCGGTGACGCGGATCCCGCCGGCGCGGATAAGCCGTCGGCGCACCTTTGACGAGTTCGGCCTCGACTCGATCATGATTTCGCAGCTGAATGAGGCACTGTCACCGCATTTCAGCACCATCCCTAAGACGTTGTTCTACGAGTTCGATTGTCTCGACGCCTTGGCCGGCCACCTGGTGCAGGCGCATGCCGTCGACTGCGCGCGCTGGGTGTTCGGATCGGCCGTACCGCCGCCGCCGGCTGCAACGATGGCGGCGCATGCAATCGTATCGCCGGCGGTAGTCCACACCGCGCCTCCATCGAATTCGCCGGCCCCTTCGGTTTCCGTGCATGAGCCGCTTCCGGCGAGGCAAAAGCTCGATGGACCTGTCGCCATCATCGGCGTGGCCGGTGAATACCCGCAGGCAGATGATGTCGAGACATTCTGGAAAAATCTGCGCGAAGGGCGTGACTGCATCGAAGAAATTCCGTCGCGGCGCTGGCCGACCGACGGATTCTTCAACCCCGACGTTGATGCGGCTGTCCGCGCTGGCAGGAGCTACAGCAAGTGGGGCGGTTTCGTGCGTGGTTTCGACGAATTCGATCCGCTGTTCTTCAACCTGTCGCCGCATGAAGCCACCAACCTGGATCCTCAGGAGCGGCGTTTCCTGCAGTGCTGCTACCACCTCTTGGAGGACGCAGGCTATACGCGCGAGTTGGTCCGGCGCCGCCACGACGGCAACGTCGGCGTGTTCGTGGGCATCACCAAGACGGGCTTCGAATTGCACGGACCGGACCTGTGGCGCAGCGGTCATGACATTGCGCCGTATACCTCATTCAGTTCCGTCGCGAACCGTGTCTCCTACCTGTTCGACTTTAAAGGGCCCAGCCAGCCGGTAGATACCATGTGCTCGTCTTCGCTGACCGCAATCCACGCGGCCTGCAGCGCGCTGCGCGCTGGTGAATGCGAGATGGCGATCGCTGGCGGAGTCAACTTCTACCTGCACCCGGTCAACTACATCGCCATGTGTTCCCAGTTGATGCTGGCTGGCGACGGCAAATGCAGGAGCTTCGGGGCAGGCGGAAGCGGCTTCGTGCCGGGCGAAGGCGTAGGTGCGGTGCTGCTGAAACCTCTGCATACGGCGCTCGAAGACGGCGACAACATTCTTGCCTGCATCTTGGCCAGCAGCACCAATCACGGCGGCAAGACCAACGGATTCACCGTGCCTAGTCCGGTCGCCCAGTCGCGGCTGATTGTCAAAGCGATAGAGACGGCCGGTATCGATCCACGCTCCATCACCTGCGTCGAGGCGCATGGCACGGGCACCGTGCTGGGCGATCCCATCGAGGTGCAAGGTCTGACGCTCGCGTTCCAGAACGAGAGCTTGCGCCGGCAATTCGGCTTTGAACGAATTGCCGCCGGCAACTGCGCGCTGGGATCGGTGAAATCCAATATCGGCCATCTTGAAGCGGCAGCGGGTATTGCCGGACTGACCAAGCTGATCTGGCAACTGCAGCAGCGCATGCTGCTGCCCAGTCTGCATGCCGACCAGCTCAACCCCAACATCGAATTTTCGCGTACTCCCTTCCAGTTGCAGCGCACCCTGGCGCCCTGGCAGCCGGTGCGACCGGAATGGCCCTTGCGTGCGGCCTTGTCGTCGTTCGGTGCCGGCGGTTCAAACGCGCATCTTATTGTGCAGGAGTACGTTGCCGCGCCTGGGCAGGCGGCGGCACAGGAATACACCGCTGCCGTCGCGGTGGTGTTGTCGGCCATGACGATAGCGCAGGCGCGCCAGCGTGCAGCGGATCTGGTGCGCTGCTGGGATGCACTGCTTGCGCAGCCAGCCAGGGGGGAGGTCGGTTTCCTGCACCGGTTCGCGTATACCTTGCAGGCAGGCCGCGAGGCAATGCCGCAGCGTTTCGGATTCATGGCGTCCTCGGCGGAGCAGGTGATCGACGGGCTGCGGCGTATCGCCGATGGCCGCGACGGCAGCGATATCCTGTCTGGCGTGGCGCGGGAGGAGCTCGATTCCGATCCGCCGCAGGCCAGTGACGGCGCGCCGGCCGCTACCGACGCGTTGCTGGATTTATGGATAAAAGGAATTGTCATCGACTGGCCGGTGCAGGGCCGTCGGCGTCCTGTGCCGCTGCGTCTGCCGGGCTATCCATTCGACCCGCAACGTTACTGGCTGCCGCCCACGGTGATTGCCAATGCGGTCGGTGTCGGTGCCACGCTTGTGCACGGCGACGGCGACGACCACGGTGGGGCGAAGCGCAGCCAGGCGTTGCACCCGCTCCTGACGGAGAACATTTCGACGCTACGTGGGTTGGCGTTCCGCTCGCAGTTGCATCGCGACGAGAGGTGCCTGCGCGACCATGTGGTGGGAGGCCGGCCGGTGCTGTCGGGAGCTGCTCAGCTGGAGATCGCCTGCGCCGCGTTCATTGCCGCTTTTGGCAATGCCGATGGCGATGTGCACCTAGAGTTGAGCAATATCGTCTGGTCAGCACCGGTGGCGGCTGACACTCCGGTGACCGAGCTACAGGTGGCTTTGCTGGCGGCATCGCCGGCTTCCGCTCGTTTTCGCATCACGTCGGCCGCGGCACCGGCCGTCGCGGACGACGAGGTACTGTTCAGCCAGGGACAGATTACCTATCGCCGGGATAGCGGCGTCGCGCCGGTCGTGGATATCGACCTGCTGCGTCAGCGCATGGAGGGCAGCGGCATTGCCGCAGACGCGCTGTACAGCCGCTTCGAGGCGGTAGGCCTGTGCTACGGCCCCAGTCACCGCGCCATCGAACGACTGTTCACCTGCCGCGACGCGCAAGGGCGTGCCGAGGTACTCAGCGAACTGCATCTGCCGACCCACTGCGTACCGGATTTCGAGCGCTATACGCTGCATCCGGGAATGCTCGACGCTGCGCTGCAGGGCGCCATTGGACTGAGCGGCGACACGCCAACAGCCGATCTTTACCTGCCCTTTGCACTGCAGCAGGTACTGGTCTTGCGGCCTTGCCCCCGGCGCGCTGTCGCGCATATCCGGCTGAGTGAAGAAAGCGGTGAGGGCAGCGGCGCGGCAGTAAAGCTCGACGTCGATCTGATCGACCTGCAAGGTCGTGTGTGCGCGCAATTGCGCGGCTTTCAGAGCCGCCGCGTCGGCGGTGACCCGGACAAGACGCGCGCCGACGGCGTGCTGGTGCCGCAAGGTGAGGAACTGGCAAGCGCGCCAGCGACTGGGACTGCCGCGGTGCCGACCACTACCGATGCCTTGATTCTTGCGACCGTTGCACTGCTCAAGCCGCCGATCGCCGCAGCGCTGAAGCTGCCGCCCGAGCGGCTGGACGCCGATACACCGTTCGAGCGCTACGGGGTGGATTCGATCATCGTGGTTCGCTTGGCCAACGCGGTGGGGGAAATCCTCGACAACGTGTCCAGCCCGCTGTTCTTTGAGCATCAGACCGTCACCGCACTGGCTCGCTATTTCGTCACCCGGCAGCGCGAACAGCTATTGCAGCGTGTGTCGCTGCCGCAGACCGCAGATTCCTTGCCGGCGCCAGCGCGCGCGACCAGATCGGGCGGGGCTGACTTATGGAATCCGTTTTTGGGTTCAGCCAGCGATGACCGGCAAGCTGGCGCGCCTGCGTATCCACACGGCACCGCGCAGTCCCTGCCCAGGGGTGGGATCATCGATGTCGCCGTCATCGGCCTGACAGGCCGCTACCCGATGGCGGCCACGCTGGATGACTTCTGGGACAATCTGGTCAATGGGGAAAATTGCATCGGGGAGGTCCCGCCGATGCGCTGGGACTGGCGCGCTTTCCATTCCGACGTCAAAGGCGAGCCGGGAAAAATCTATTCGCGCTGGGGCGGCTTCATTGCCGATGTGGACAAATTCGATCCGCTGTTCTTCAGCATGTCGCCGCGCGAAGCGGTATTCATCGACCCGCAGGAACGTCTGTTCCTGGAGACCGCCTACCACGTCATCGAAGACGCCGGTTACACCCCTGCGAACTTGTGCGCAAGCCGCAAAGTCGGCGTCTATGTAGGCGCGATGAACAGTACATATGGACTGCAGAGCAATTTCTGGTCCATTGCCAACCGGGTGTCTTACGTGCTCGACCTGCACGGCCCCAGCATGGCCATTGACACGGCCTGCTCGGCATCCCTGACGGCGGTTCATCTGGCGCTGGAGAGCCTCTACAGCGGTAGCAGCGAGCTCGCCATCGCGGGCGGGGTGAACCTTATCGTACGGCCGGAGCACTATCTGGGCCTGTGTGGCGCGACCATGCTGACGGCCGGCAATCGCTGCAAATCCTTCGGCGCTGGCGCTGACGGATTCGTGGACGGCGAGGGCGTCGGCGCAGTGCTGCTCAAGCCCCTGTCGCAGGCGCTGGATGATGGCGACCAGATCTACGGGGTGCTCAAGGGCAGCAGCATCAACGCGGGCGGAAAGACCCACGGATTCACCGTGCCGAACCCGGCGGCCCAGCGCCAGCTGGTCATCGACGCGCTGCGCAAGACCGGCATCGATCCGCGGCTGATCAGCTACGTGGAAGCTCACGGCACAGGTACGGCGCTGGGCGATCCCATCGAGGTGTCGGCGTTGGCCGAGGCATTCTCGACGCGTATCAGCGATGTCGAAGCCGTGGCTGCCCGCCATTGCCGCATAGGATCGCTGAAGTCGAACATCGGTCATCTTGAATCCGCCGCCGGCATTGCCGGCCTGACCAAGGTGCTGCTGCAATTGCAGCACGCCAAGCTGGTGCCCAGCCTGCACGCGGAAGCGCCCAATCCGCAGCTCAATCTCGCCGCCACGCCGTTCGTGGTGCAGCAGGTATACGAGGATTGGGCACGTCCACTCGTCAGGCATGCAGGCGAGCAGCGCCAGGTGTTGCGCACCGCATCCGTGTCTTCTTTCGGTGCAGGCGGCGCAAATGCCCATCTGATCGTTCAGGAACATAGTGTAAATGTAGATCAGGCTGTGCCTCGCGCGCCGGTGGTCATCGTGCTGTCCGCAAAAACTCAGCCGCAACTGCGCGAACAGGTGCAAAACCTGCTGCGCGGTATCGAACGCCGCGGCAGGGGTGATGCAGACCTGCCGCGTATCGCATTCACGCTTCAGACGGGACGCGTGGCCATGTCCAGTCGCCTGGGTCTCGTGGTCAACTCGATCGAGGAACTGCGGACCAGGCTGGATGCCTTCCTGGCCGGCAGTGCGGATGCGCAGCTGATGACTGGCCAGGCCGAGCCGGGGGCGGCGCTGTGGAACGACAGGGATGGCGATCTGCTGGAGCTGTCCAGCCAGTGGCTGCGCCAGGGCAAGCTGGCCAAGGCGGCGGAATTCTGGTGCCGCGGCGTGGACGTGCCGTGGCGGTCGCTGTACGGCGCGAAGGCGCCGCAGCGCATCAGCTTGCCTTGTTACCCGTTTGCGCGTAATTCGTATTGGCTCACGAGCTTTTCTCTGAGCAGCGGTTCCGCCGACGCGCACTACGTGATCACGCAGCAGGCGGCTCCCGTCGCGCCGCCACAGGAGCATCCAGCGCGCGGCCGCGCGGTGCCGGCTCGCGTTGCCGCAGCGTCTGTCGATGCCCCGGCGGCGGCGATGCCGGTCATTGACGGTCGAGTGCTGCTGGCACCGGTGTGGGAGGCACTGGACTGTGCTGCGGCACAACACGAAGCGCCTGCGCGGTCGCCAGTGACGCGACTGATCCTGGTTGACTCCACTCTATTGAAAGCCCGGCTCGCCGAGGCCGGCATGAGGGGGCGCATCGAGGTCGTGGGGCCGGCAACCGATGTCCCGGCATTCGCGGCCATGGCCGGCGCGGACAAGTCGGTGGAGCAGGTGGTCTGCGTGTTTTCCGACCCGTGCATCGCAACGCTGTCTGATCCGGCGATCGTAGCCCGGCAAGACGCGGGGGTCCTGCTGCTGTTTCGCTGCATCAAGGGCTTCCTGGCCTGTGGCTACGAAACGTGCAGCCTCGACTGGCGCGTGATCACGCAGGGCACACAGCAACTGCCATGCGACGAATCCATACCCGGCAACGTCGCCGATGCCGCCATCCATGGCCTCGCCGGCTCGTTTGCGAAGGAATACCCGCATTGGCATGCCGCATCGTTTGATCTGCCGTCGTCGCAGGAAACCGGCGGTGGTATCGACGCCTCGCTCGTCCAGGCATGCCTGCAGCAGACAGCCGATCCGTTCGGCAATGTGATGGCGTATCGGCGCGACCAGTGGTTTGCGCAGCGCTTGATCGCCTGCGAGATGACCGGCACTTCGGCCCCGGCGTATGTGCATCGGGGCGTCTATGTCGTCATCGGTGGCGCAGGCGGGCTGGGCGAAGTCTGGAGCGAGCACCTGATCACGCGCTACCAGGCGCAGCTCGTCTGGTTGGGCCGCAGGCCGCAGGATGCTCAGATCACGGCCAAGATCGACCGTCTGGCACGCCTGGGGCCAGCACCGCTATATCTCAGCGTGGATGCAGCTGACACCGCTGCGCTGTCGGCCGCCCGTACGCACATCGTTTCCCGCCTGGGCCGCATCAACGGCATCGTCCACTCAGCTATAGCGCTGCTGGATCAGAGCCTCGTCCGGATGGACGAACAGCGCTTCGTCGACTGCCTTGCCGCCAAGGTCGACACCTCGGTGGCAATGGCTGCGGCGTTCGCGCCGGATCGCTCCGATCTTGATTTCGTCCTTTACTTCTCGTCGTTGCAGAGCTTTACCCGTGCGCCGGGGCAGGCCAACTACGCGGCAGGCTGCAATTTCGCCGATGCCTTTGCCCGCCAACTGCGGCGCGACTGGCCCTGTGCCGTCAAGATCGTGAACTGGGGCTACTGGGGCAGCGTCGGCATTGTGTCCGGCGCGGAGTATCGCCAGAAGATGGAGCAGGCCGGGGTCGGTTCGATCGAGCCGGCGGAAGGCCTCGAGTGCCTGCAACTGCTGCTGTCCGGCCCGCTGGACCAGGTTGCGCTGGTCAAGACGAGCAAGCCCCAGCCCATGCCGGGCGTGGTGGCTGCCGCGTGCCTGCAATGCGATGGCGGTGCTGTCGACGAACCGCGGCGGCGCGAGGTGCTGAATGCGGCGCTGGTGCGCTGCGCCGAACGCATCCCCGATCCCGTCGCGGAAATCGATCCTGCCCAGGCGCGCGAAAGCGAGCAGCGCATGGCTGAACTGCTGCAGTTAGCGTTGCAGGAACGCGGCGTCATTGACGGCACGGGTTTCGTCGCGACGACAGGCCGGCTGCTGCATCCGCGCTACACGGGCTGGCTGGACGCCAGCGTCGCGTTTCTTCAGTCCTATGGCCTGCTGGCGCAAGACAGCAACGGACGGCTGCGCGCGGTGGCCCGCCTCGACGCAGCGCAATGCTGGGACAGATGGCGGCAATTCGTCGACACCATTCCTTCGCTGCAGAGCCAGCTGGCCGTCGTTTCCGCCACGCTGCAGGCACTGCCGGATATTCTGGCCGGCAGCCGTCTGGCTACGGATGTACTGTTCCCGAACTCGTCCATGTCCTTCGTGGCGAGTGTCTACCGCGGCAACTCCGTCTCCGACTACTTCAACGCCGTTGTCAGCGCCGCCGTGCTGGAGATCGTACAGGCCAGCCTGACCCGGCCGCTGCGCCAGCCGTTGCGCATCCTCGAGATCGGCGCGGGCACCGGCGGGACCAGCGCGGCGGTATTCGCTGCGTTGCAGGACTATTCGGAACACGTGGAAACCTATACGTATACCGATATTTCTGCGGCCTTCCTGGATCATGGCCGCGCCCAGTTCGGCGCGACGGCGCCCTATCTCAGGACGCAGCTTTTCAATGTCGAACAGGCGCTTGCGCCACAAGGCGTCGTGCCGGGCAGCTATGACCTGGTCATTGCGACCAACGTACTGCATGCCACCCAGGACATTCGCCAGACGATCGCTAACGCAAAGGCCTGCCTGAAGCGCGGCGGCGTCATACTGATCAACGAGATGAGCAGCAATTCACTGTTCGCCCATCTCACCTTCGGCCTGCTGGATGGCTGGTGGCTCTACAGCGATGCCCCGCTGCGTATTCCCGGCAGCCCGGCACTGGCGCCGGAAACCTGGCAGATGGAACTGCAATCGCAGGGGCTGCGCGACGTGATTTTTCCGGCCCGCAAGCTGCACGGCAAAGGCCAGGCGATCATTATTGCGACCAGCGACGGCATTGCGCGCCAGCCCTGGGAATCCAGCTCGCATCCGTCTCCCGGGCGGCAGTCGCAGCAGACCGCTGGCGCGCTGGCGCCGGCCGAAGTGCCGCCCGAGCCGCGCCACATCGATGCGGAAGCCGGGAATGCCGGCTCGGCCGCGACGCCGGCTGGCATCGATGCGCTGAGCCAGTACGAAGCAGTAGAGCAGGCCGTGCTCACCCAGCTGTGCGAATCACTGGGTCTGGCGGCAGAGCAGGTTGCACTGTCGCAGCCGTTCATGGACTACGGCGTCGATTCCATCACCGGCGTTCAGTTCGTCCAGCGGCTCAACCGCGCGTTAGGGATAGCAATGGAGACGACGGTGCTGTTCAGTCACAGCAGCGTCCTTGCATTGAGCGAGCACATCGTCGGTTGCTGCCAGCCCACGATTATCCGCGCATCCGATGCGGCTTCGACAGCGGGTTCCCCGGTCCCCGCCGCGGCAGGCGACGCGGTCGGCGACGGCAACGGCGTCAGCGCGCGCGCCATTCCGGGGCATGCGAGCCCCGAAGCAGTCGGGCAGGCCGCCAGCGGACGGCAGTTTGACATCGCGATAATCGGTATGGCGGGACGTTTTCCCAGATCGGCCAATGTGGACGAATTGTGGAAGCACCTGGAACACGGCGAGGAACTGATCGCAGATGCCAGCCGCTGGAATCTCGCGGCGCTGGATGGCTCGGGCCGCGAGGGCTGCTGGCGAGGGGGTTTTCTCGACCGTATCGACGAGTTCGATCCGATGTTCTTCAGCATCTCCGGAATCGAAGCGAAGTTCATGGACCCGCAGCAGCGGCTGTTCCTGGAGGAGGCCTGGAACGCGCTGGAAGACGCCGGCTATGCCGGGCTGGCGGGTAGTGCGCGGGCGCGATGCGGCGTATTTGCCGGCTGCACCGCCGGCGAGTACGGACAACTGATTACCGGCACGCCGCCGGCACAGGCTTTCTGGGGCAACTCGCAGCCCGTGCTGCCGGCGCGCATTGCCTATCACCTGGATTTCGCCGGGCCGGCGATGGTGATAGAGACGGCATGCTCCAGCTCCCTGGTGGCGATCCACGTGGCGTGCCAGAACCTCTGGGGCGGCGAAGTGGATCTAGCGCTCGCAGGCGGCATCTCTTTGCAGACGATGCCGACATTCCATCTGTCCGCGGCTGCGGCCGGAATGCTCTCCCGGAGCGGCCATTGCCACACCTTCGATCACCGCGCCGACGGCTTCGTGCCGGGGGAGGGGGTCGGTGTCATCGTTCTGAAGCGGCTCGCCGATGCGCTGGCGGACAACGACCATATTCATGGCGTGATACGCGGATCGGCCATCAACCAGGATGGAACCAGCAACGGCATCACCGCACCCAGCGCGCGTTCCCAGGAGGAACTCGAACGCCACGTCTACCGGACCTTCGGCATCGATCCGGCGGATGTGCAGATGCTGGAGGCCCACGGTACCGGCACGGAACTGGGCGACCCGATCGAGTTCGACGCGCTGGATCGGGCTTTCGGCCGCCCGGCCGATGGCAAAGCCTACTGCGCGCTGGGCTCGATCAAAACCAACATCGGACACACCCTGCTGGCGGCAGGCGTGGCAGGCGTGATCAAAGTCCTGCTCGCGTTCAGGCACCGGCGCATTCCGCCGTCGCTCAATTTCGAACGTGCCAATCCGGCTATGCGGCTGGACGGGAGCGCGTTCTACCTGAATACCGCGCTGAAGGAGTGGGACGTGCCGCCCGGGCGGCGCCGGACAGCGGCGGTCAGCGCCTTCGGCTTCAGCGGCACGAATGCCCATCTCGTGCTTGAGGAAGCGCCGCAGCGGGCGGGCAGCACGCACGTCGCGCCGGCCTGGCTGATCGTGGTTTCGGCGCGCAGTCGCGCGCAGCTGCAGCGCCAGGTCTCCCAACTGCGCGATGCGCTGGGCGTGCAGGAGCAGGACCCGATCGGCGCCGTCAGCTTCACCCTGCTGATGGGGCGCCGCCACTTCGCCCATCGCCTGGCCCTGGTGGTCCGTGACCGGGCCGAGCTTGAGCGCCGGCTTGGCAGCTGGCTGGTGGATGACGCCGCGGGCGTAATGGAGGGCCAGGTCGCGACGGTGACCCGACGGACGCAGCAGTCGTTGGCAGGCGCGGTCGATGCGGCGCTGGAGCGACTCGGTGGAGCTCAGGTTACGCCGCAGACCTACACAGCGTCTCTGCAAGCGCTGGCCGATGCGTTCTGTCGGGGTGCTGCGATCGAATTCGCAGCATTGTTTGCCGGCACTGGCCTGGGCCGGATTTCGCTCCCGACCTACCCATTCGAGCGCGACCGGTACTGGCTTGATGCGCCGGCTCCGACGCCGCCGGGCAGCCCCGACGTACATTCCCTTCGGCCTGAAGAAAAGGCGGTGGCTGGCGGGCTAGCGCAGCCGCACGACAGTGAAGGTGTCTGCCACCTGCTGCTGCCGGCCTGGGATTACGTCACGCTGGATGCTGCGCATCCGCAGCTCGACTGCGGCCTGGCGACGCTGCTGGTCTTCTATGCCGACGACCTGGTGCAACACGCGGGCCCCGCTCACTGGCACGCGCTCATCGATGGGGCGCTGCCGCAGGCCGGGCGGCTGCAGTTGCAGGGCAGCGAAACGCCTGCAGCGCTGGAGGCGGCGCTGCGCCGTTTCAGCGGGGTGCGCAGAATCGTCTGGATCGCTCCGCCGGCCGGGCGCTGTAGCGTGGACGAACTGCCCGGCGAGGCGCGCGGAACAGCAGCCCTAGCAATCGGCTATCGCTTCATCAAGGCGGTGCTGGCCTGTGGCTGGGATCAACAGGCACTGACCTGGCTATGCATCACCTTCAATGCCGGGTGCTTGCAGCGGGAGACGTTGGCGAATCCGGTTCACGCCGGCTTGCATGGTCTGTTCGGATCGGCGGCCAAAGAGTTCGCCCGCTGGTCACTACGTCAGCTCGATCTGGACGGCAGCGAAGCGCCTGCCGCTGCTGTACTGGCAAACTTCACGAGCGAAGGCTTCAGTGGCGGCGCCGATCCGCTGTACTGGCGCCGTGGCGAACTGTGGCGGCGGGAACTGCTGCCTTTGCAAGTGGACGTCGCACTACGCTCGGCCGCGCGCCGGGATCACTGTTTCCGCGCTGATCACGTCTATGTCGTCATCGGCGGTGCCGGCGGCCTGGGCGCCGCCTGGACGCGGCTATTGCTACAGCGGGTGGACGCCCAGGTCATCTGGCTCGGCCGCCGGCCGCGGGACGCCGGTATCCAGCAACAGCTGGATAACGTCGGTCCGGCCAGGCACCGGCCGGTCTATCACTCCTGCGATGCTGCCGATCGCGCCGCGCTGGCGCAGTGCATCGAGCGGATCCGGCGCGAGCATGGCCGTATCGACGGGGTAGTCCATTCGGCGGTCGGAGAATTCGACCAGAGCATTGCCAGCATGGACGAGTCGACGTTTTGTCGCGTTCTTAGTGCAAAAGTATGCATTGCGGAAAATGTCGCGACTGTCTGCCAATCCGACGATCTTGCCTTCTTGTTACTGTTCTCGTCGCTGGCTTCCTTCGGCAAAGAAGCCGGAAAAAGTGGCTATACGGCCGGCAGCCTGTTCGCCGACGCCTATTTCACCGCCCTGTCGCGCCGATCCGCGTTCAAGGTGCGGGTGATCAACTGGGGCTGGCTCGGCCGCATCGGAGCTGCCGACGCGGTCCCAGATGCGCTGAAAACCCGCACGCGCAATGCGGGCATCATCGGCATCGAGGCTGACGATGCCATGGCCGCGATAGATTTCGCATTGCACGGCGACCAGGTCCAGATCGGCGTGCTCAAGACCAGCGAAGCCAGCGTGCCGGGCAGCGTGCTGCAACAGTTCGCGAGCGATGTCGACGACGCCGTGCCGTCGCTGAGAGCTGCCTGGGAGCGCAGCCCAAAGCCTGCTTTCCGCCAGCTTCACCAGATAAGCGAGGCGGATGACGTTCTTGCCAGCCGCATGCAAGATCTGATGGCGCTGCGTCTGCTTAAGGTGCTGGCGAGGCTGGATATCGTCGATCACCGTACGGGCCGCTGCGCGGCGACAGCCGATGCCGTTGCTCCGGAATACGCGCGCTGGCTTGATGCAAGTTTGGTCCGCCTGCGGGCCCAGGGCCTGTTGATCGGCGATGGCCCGGACTCCCTGTGCGCAAGCGAACACGTTCTGGGTCAACTGCAGACCTGCGAAGACCAATGGCAGGCGCATAGCCCGCAGTGGCGGCAGAACCCGAACCTCGCCGCACAGGTGCGCCTGCTGGACATCACCCTTGATGCGCTGCCGGCGCTGCTGCGCGGGCAACGCACTGCGACCGAGGTGATGTTTCCCAATGCTTCTATGGATATTGTGGAAGGAATCTACAAAGGAAATCCCGGTTCCGACTACTTCAATGCGAACCTGGCGCAAGTGGTGCGCCATATCGCGACGCAGGCGTCGCTGGACGGGAGTGGCCGCAAGCTGAGGATCCTTGAAATCGGGGCTGGCACCGGCAGTACCAGCGAGCATGTTTTTGCCGCGCTGGCCGGGTTGGAAGCACAGGTCGAGGAGTATTGCTACACCGATATCTCCAAGGCATTCCTGCAGCATGCAACGCATTTCTTCGCCAGCAAGGTGCCTTACCTGACGTGCCGCCTGTTGGATATTGAAACGTCTCCAGATAGCCAGGGACTGGCAGCCGGCAGCTTCGATGTGGTGATCGCGGCCAATGTGCTGCATGCCACGCGCGCTATCCGGCGCACGCTGCGCAACGCAAAAATGCTGCTCAGGCGCGGCGGCGTCCTGGTGCTCAGCGAGCTGAGTCGCAACACGCTGTTCAATCACCTCACATTTGCGCTGCTGGACGGGTGGTGGCGTTTCGACGATGCCGCCTTGCGCATAGCCGGGTGCCCCGGGCTGACGCCGGAATCCTGGGCCGCCGTGATGGCTGACGAAGGATTCGATCCGGTGTTCTTCCCGCTGCCACAGGATCACGAACTTGGACTGCAGATTGTGGTGGCGCAGAGCGACGGCTTGGTGCGCATGTCCGCCGCATCCGCAGGCAGCCGCACGCTTATCGCGCCGGTGCCGGTTGCCGCAGCCTCGCAGGCGGGCTTCACCGCGGCCAGTGCGCCGGCTGAAGTGGGCGAACCGGCGCCGGTCGGGTCGGCCATCGCCGCAGCGCAGTTGGAAGGGCTGTGCCGGCATGTACGGCGGCTCGTGGCCAACGCCGTCGCACTCGATTCGCAACGGCTGGATATCGACGAGTCCTTCAGCAGCTTCGGCATTGATTCGATCCTCGCCAACAACGTGGTCGCCAAGCTCGAAGACGATCTGGGGCCATTGCCGAAAACCCTGCTGTTCGAATACCCCACGATCCGCATGCTGGCCGCACATCTGCTGAGCGAGCATGCGACTGCCGCTGGTTCGATTGCTGGCGTCACGGTGGCGGCCACTGCTGTCGTGGCTACCCCGAAGCCAGACGTGCTTGCCAGACCCGCCGCCGCACCGTCGCAGGCCAGCGTCGGGCGGGCCGCTGTCAGTGCTGACGAGCCCATCGCCGTGATCGGCATACATGGACGTTTTCCCGGCGCGGACGGGCTTGAGGCGCTCTGGAAGCGGCTCAGCGACGCGGAAGACTGCATTGCCGAGGTGCCTTCGTCGCGCTGGCCCGGGCAGGACTACTACTGTGAGGACCGCACCCGCGCGGACGCGAGCTACTGTAAATGGGGCGGGTTCATCGACGACTTGGAGGGGTTCGACGCGCAGTTTTTCGGTCTGTCGCCGGCCGAGGCATCCTGCATGGACGTCGAAGAGCGGTTGATGCTTGAGTGCGTCTGGCATCTGCTGGAGACGAGCGGCACGACACGTTCACAGCTGACCGGCGGCGCTCGCCGCGTCGGCGTCTATGTTGGCGCGACTGCCGAGATACGCAGCAGTTCCATTGCCAATCGCGTGTCCTACTTCTTCGGCTTCGAGGGGCCGAGCATCGCCCTCGATACGATGTGCTCGTCCGCGATGGCGGCGATCAGCTTGGCCTGCGCCGACTTGCGGCTGGGCGAATGCCAGGCGGCTGTGGTGGGCGCCGTCAGCGTCGTGTCGTCGGCGCGCAAGTTGGTAACGCTGAGCCAGGCGCAAGTGCTGGGCAGTCATCCCGAGAGTCGCAGCTTCGCGCAGGGGGACGGTTTCCTGCCCTGCGAAGCGGTGTGCAGCGTTCTGCTTAAACCCCTTGGCCTAGCCCAGCAGGACGGCGACGAGATCCACGCCGTGATCAAGTCGGTGGCTGCCAGTCATGGCGGCAGCGGCACCACCTACCTGCTGCCGAACCCGGACGGACTTGTGCGACTGTTCGAGGCGGCGTTGGGCAAGGCCGGGCTGGCCGCTGCGGATATCGACTATGTCGAGTCTGCGGCGAATGGCTCGATGCTGCTCGACGCCATCGAGTTCCGCGCCTTGCGCAAGGTCTTCGCGTCGCTGGCGCGGAGCGTGCCGATAGGCGCCGTCAAGGCGAATCTCGGGCATGCCGAAGCGGCATCAGGCATGACCCAGCTGGCCAAGGCCATCCTGCAGTTCCGCCATGAGCGGCTGGTCGCGGTGCGCGCGCCAGCCAATGGAAATCCCGATATCGATTTCGAAGGCGGCCCGCTTCGCCTGCAGACAGGTACCCAGGACTGGCCGGTCAGGGACTGCGCCCGCCACGTGCTGATCAATTCCATCGGCGCGGGCGGATCCAATGCCTGCGTGATACTCGGCTCCTACCATGCGCCGCCCGTGGGCCACGCTGCCGCGGCGCAGGGCGTGCCCGTGGTCACGCTGTCGGCCTCCAGCCGCGGGGCTCTGGCGGCATTGGCCGCAAGCCTGTCGGCAAAGGCTGCCTTGCTTTGCGACGACGACCTGCCGGCGCTTGCCTGGGCAACGCAGGTCCGGCGAGAGGCGCTCAAGATCCGGCTCGCCGTGGTCGCCACGGATGTCGGCCAGCTGCGCCGTTGTCTGGATGCGTTCGTCGCGGCAGTCGCTTGCGGCACCGAGCCCCGAATGGAGGAGCTGTTTTTCGGCGACGAGGCGAGCGGCACCTCCGACCTGCGCCCACTGTTCAAATGCGCCGCTGGCGCAGCGATGCTGCAGCGGTTGCTGGAGGAGGCAAGCGTCGATCGCCTGGCGATGCTCTGGAGCCGCGGTGTGTCGATTCCCTGGAACCATGCCGGCAGGGCGGCGGGCCAGGACTGCTACGGTCGAATGCTGCCGCTGTATCCGTTCCAGCGGCAGGCCGTCCCCGTACCGTCACGCACGGTGCCGGCGGCAGGCGCCATCTCCGAGCCACCTCTCGCGCGACACGCCGATGAAAGCGTGGCCGGCCTGGGACAGCTCCTGCTGGAGCGCCTGTCGCAACTACTGGGTATTGCGTCGCATGACATCGATACCTCGCGCCCGCTGCAGTCGCTGGGCATGAGCTCGATCAGCCTCATTTCGCTGAAGTTCCATCTGGAGAAGTGGACGGGAGCGCAGATTCCTTCAGTGGAGCTGTCCCTTCGGCAGTCAGCGGACGACGTCCTCGCGCTGGCCCTGTCGCGCCGCGCAGCCATGGCTGAATCACTACAGCCGGCGCTGGCGCTTCATCCGGAAATTCTGCCTTCTCCGCAGACTGCCCTGGAGCCATTTCCGCTGACCGACCTGCAGGCCGCGGTGCTGGCCGGAAAACTGATGAGGAGCGGCGACGGGACGGGCAGTCATATCTACCAGGAACTGCGCGCCGAAGGCCTGGATGTCGTGCAGCTCAACCGGGCCTGGCAACTGCTGGTGGAGCGCCATCCGATGCTACGCACCCGCATCAGGCCGGACGGAACCCAGCAGCTTGAGAAATCGGTCGCGTTCTACAAGGTTGATGTCTTCGATCTTCGCGACGGTGACGAGGACAGCGCCAGGGAACGCATGCTGGCACTGCGCCAGCGCATCGGCGGCCAGGCGTTTCAGCCGGGCCAATGGCCGCTGTTTGCGATCAAGGTCTGCCGCCTGCCGCGCGACGAATATCGGGTCTTTTTCTCGATCGACAGCTGGATCGTCGACGGCCATTCGCTGGCGCGGCTGCTGCGCGAATGGGTGCAGCTCTACCGCGCGCCCGCCTCGCTTCAGGCGCCCCTGGCGCTGAGCTTTCGCGACGTTGTCATTGCGACGGCGGCATTCCAGCGCGGCGAACACTTCCGGCGTCTGCTCGATGCGTACGTCGACCGGCATCGGCAGCTGCCGGCCGGGCCGGTATTCCTGCACCGTTCGCCGCTGGCGGGGGCTGTCAAGAACATGGGCCGCTCGCGCTTCGAGTACCGCCTGCCGGCGGCGGCCTGGGCCCTGATCACGCAGCGTGCCGTACAGATCGGCATTTCCACGACGAGCTTCATTCTTGGCGTATTCGCCGAGTCACTGCGGAATTGGGTGGAAAGGGATTCTTTCACTATAAATCTCACTTACTTCAACCGTCCGCCGTTGAGCGTCGGCATCGACGAGGTCATCGGCCCGTTTACCGCTACCCAGCTGCTGGTCGTCGACAGCAAGCCGCCGGAAACGGGGCTTGCGCAACGCCTCGCCGACTATGACCTTCGGCTGCGCGAAGAAATGGAATATAGCCAGGTCGGCGGAGTCCGCCTGCTGCAAACCCTGAGACAACGCGGCCTGCTGACGCGCGAGTTCGCACTTCCGGTCGTCTTTACGTCCTTTCTGAACACAGTTTCTGAGGCGCAGGCTGCGCAGGCGCCTCTGTTTGAGCCGGTGTTCGCTGGCAGCCAGACACCCGATGTGGTGCTCGACCACATGGTGTCGGAAGTCGACGGTAGCCTGGTGCTGGTCTGGGACGTGGTCGAGACGGCGTACGAGGCGGGTTTCCTGGCGGGATGCTTCCGCCACTACTGCCAGGCGATCGAGCACGTTGCCACGGCGCAGCCGCTGGCATTGCCGCTGCCCGCTGACATGCCGACTGGGGCGGTGGACCTCCGGCAATGGCACATGCCTATCGATGTCGATGGCCTGTTCCAGCCCTTCCCGCAGACGATGCAGCAGCAGGCCTACGCGTTCGCGCGGCTGCGTAAGGTCAACGGTGAGCTGAACAGCTGCCAGGTGTATTGCGAAATCGACAGCGCAAAGGTTGACCTGCAGCGACTGGAAGAATCCTGGGCTGCCATCGTTCGCGAGCACGGCGCGCTGTCCACGGTATTCGGCGCTGACGGCATGCAGGTTCGCCGGCGCGAAGTCCCGGCCTATCGCTTCGCCGTTGCCGATCTGCGCGCTGCCACACCGCAGGAAAGACATCGCGCACTGGAAGAAACCAAGGCGTCAATGATGTCGCGCATCGTCGGTCTTGGCGAATGGCCTTCGTTCGAGATCCGGCTGTCCCGGCTGGGCGACGCGGTGAAAATCCATTTCGCGATCGACATGATGGCAGCCGACGGCAAGAGCATCCAACTGCTAGTGCAGCAGTGGTTGAAACGCTACCTGGACCCGGGCTTCGCGTTTCCGGCGCAGGGCTTGAGCTATCGCGATTACGTCGTCGCGTTGGAGCGATTCAAGGAAACGCAGGACTGCCGCCGCAGCGGCGCGTACTGGCGCCTCAAGTTCGCCGATTTCGTCGGTGGCCCAACCTTGCCGCGCGCCAAGGCCAACACGGGGACGGTATCGCGCAGGCGCCTCTCGTTCCGCTTCGACGATTGGACGTCCCTGGCTAGGCGCGCAAGCCTCTATGGCGTCGATGCCGGCACGGTACTGCTCGCCGTCTACATCGATGCACTGGCGCAAGTGGGCCACTGCAGCCGTTTTGAGATCGTCATTCCTTTCTGGGACCGTCTGCCGGTGCATGCCGATATCGACAATGTTGTCGGCGATTTCACGGCCATGAGCTGGATTGCAGCCGACACGCGCGGCGCCTCCTTCCTTGAGCGCTGCCGCGAATACGAACGGCAGCGCGATGCGGATCTGACCCATCGCGCTGTCAGTGGCCTGACGGGAGTCCGCCAGCATTTCGAAAAGACCGGTCGGCTGCTCAACTACCCGGTCGTTTTCTCGCCTCCCGTGGAGTCGGATCAGGCGGCTTTCGCGCTGGCGCAAGTATTCACCATGCGTCGCATGGACACAAAAACCACTGGTGTGGAGATCGACAACATCACCGACATCACGCAAGAGTGCGCTGTATTCCACTGGGACGTGGCGGAGTCGCTGCTGGACATGCGCTGGGCAGAAGACGCTTTCGCGCATTACTGCAGCGGCGTAGCGGCGCTGCTTGGCTCCGACTGGAGCGAAACGGGAACCTGTGGACTGCGTGCCGCTACGGACTAATTCCTTTTGCTGCAAGATTGACCCGTTGCCGGCCTGTCAGGCCGGCGAGACCAGACAACCGCAGAACTGCAATTGGATCGGCAATGCTAGAACACGAATGGCTGCACGAGTACATATCCGCGAACGCACCACTTCGGCTGATCCGGGTCATAGGCCGGCAGGGCGCCGGACTGGCGGCGGCGTCGGGAGCTGTGTCTGCGGCTGCGGGGCCTGACGAAAGCGATCCACTGCGCACGCAGCAGCATGCCGCGCGACTGGCCAGTTTCCTCGCCAGCCTGGGCGTTGTTGCAGGCGATGCAGTTTTTGTGCTGCTGCGTGATCCATCGCGACTGCCGCTGGCGCTGGGCGCCGCGATCAGAAGCCAAAGCCGCATCGTTGTGCTGGATCCATCCCTGCCCGGCGAGTCGCTATGCCGCGCGCTGGAGCAGGGCGGGGCCAGGGTCGTCGTGACCGAGTCCAGTTGTACGGCATTGCTGCTGGACAGTATCGCCACCATCATCGACCTGGAGACGGATACCGGCTATTGGGCTGATCTTGCCGACGTCGCCTACGTCGTAGACAGCGACAGCGAGACCACCATTGTCTGCGTCGATGCGAGCGGACAGCAGGTCGTGCTCAGCGATGACAGCGTATTGGCCGATCTGGCTAGGTTGCAAAAGGGCCGCCCCCTTGAGCCGGGTTCGACGCTGCAACTGGGCCAGCCGGTGCGCGCGGCCGAAATGGTGCTTGCGGCGCTATGGTGTCTGCTCAGTGGCGCGGCACTGCAGCGTGTTCAGGCAGCGTCGACGTCGCAGGTCGGCGGCGATCGCGATAGCGTCGTGGTGAAACTGTCGCACGGCGCTGTGGCGCTGCACAAAGGCCGGGAAGGTGCCCTGGTGTCTCTGGCATCGGCAGAAGGCAGTGTCAGCGACGGCGCCGCTGGTATCGCGCCAGTCCAGCCGCCACTGCGCGACAAGCCACTGCTGCTCGGCGCCGATGCGCTGGGCAGCGGTGCGGTCGTGTCCATAGCGCAAGGGTTACCGGAGCATTTGGTTGAAGTGCTTGCGCGCTTCGCTACCGCCGAACGGCGGGGTGTCGCCGAACTGCTCATGGCAGTCTGGGCGCTGCTGCTGCACCGCTACGCCGATGATCCGTGCATCACTCTCGCCAGCCTGGGAAACGAAGCGGGCGTGGGGCCGACGCAGCCCGCGCGCCTGTTCACCGCATCGTTCACCGAGGGCACTTCGTTCCGCGACCTTCTGCAGCAGATGCAGACTTCTCCTGCGATGCTTCGCAACACGACGGGCCCTGCGCTCGAGAACGCGCTGACACAGGCGCGCCAGGCGGGCTTCAACCGGCTCTGCCAGTTCGTCGTGCGGTATTGCGGCAAGAGCGGCAAAGGCGGCAGGAGCGACGCGCAGCGCAACCGTCTCGACGAACGTCACCTGCAAACCTTCGGCCTGGATTTGCTGTGTCGCTTCGAGCTGGCAAATCGGCGCATCCGGTATGTGCTGACTTGTCGCGAATCGTTTGTCGCGCAAGGTATGGTGGATCGCCTTGCGCAATCCTTTGCCCAGCTCGCGCAGCAGTGCATCGATCATCCGGACACGGACATCGCTGCGTTGCCGGTATTGTCCTCGCAGCAATACCAGATGCAGGTCCAGGACTGGAACATGACCGATGCCGCGTTCGAGGCAAGCGCGTGCATACATCAGCTATTCGAACGACAGGCAGCGCTGCGCCCTGATGCGCCGGCCATCTATGATCACGCGTCCGCCTGCAGCTACCGCGAACTGAACGAACGCGCCAACCGGCTTGCGCGTTTCATCGAAACGCTGGCGGGGACGGCGGCAAGCAACGTCTGCGTGATGCTGGACCGGCGCATCGATATCCCGGTCGCACTGCTGGCTATCCTGAAATCCGGCAATGCCTATGTTCCGCTGGACGCCCAGCATCCGCAGCAACGCAATGCCGGCATCGTACGCGAGCAGGCAGCCAGCATCATCATCACGCACGCCTGCTACCAGGCCGAACTGGTCGAACTGCTCGAAGCGGACTGCGGCGCGCGACACGTCATCTATCTCGATGCGCTGCCAGACCCCGCGCGCACCGGCATCGGCAGAACCGCTGTCGCGGTTCATGGCCCGCTTGCCTGGATGCAGCGCGAGTCGACGAATCTTGCCGTCGCGGTCAGTGCTGGGGATCTCGCCTATACCATCTTCACCTCCGGATCGACCGGGAAGCCCAAGGGCGTGATGGTGCGGCACCAGCCGGTGGTCAATCTGATCGAGTGGGTGAACCGAACGTTCTCTGTCGGTGCTGACGACACACTGCTATTCGTCACCTCGCTCTGTTTCGACCTGTCCGTCTATGATCTTTTCGGCATGCTGGCGGCCGGTGGGCGCATCCGCGTCGCCTCTCAGCTGGCTATTCGCGACGCGCGGGCGTTGCTTGACCTGCTGCTGACCGAGCCGATTACCTTCTGGGACTCGGCGCCGGCCAATCTTCAGCGGCTGGTGCCGCTGCTGGCCGAGCAGCCGGGCGATGCACGACACCTGCATCTGCGCCTGGTATTCCTCAGCGGTGACTGGATACCGGTCAAGCTGCCAGACGCGATGCGCTGCGCGTTCCCACATGCGCAAATTGTCAGCCTAGGCGGTGCGACCGAAGCGACCGTCTGGTCCAATTTCTATCGGATTGGCGAAGTAGGCTCGGGCTGGGGCAGCATTCCCTACGGCAAGCCGATCCAGAATGCGCGTTATTACATTGTGAACAAACGCCTGCAGCCATGCCCGGTCGGCGTGGCCGGCGACCTGTATATTGGCGGCCTGTGCCTTGCCGACGGCTACACCTCGGAGGAATTGACCCGGCGCAGCTTTGTGCCTGATCCGTTCGTCGCTGATCGGCAGGCGCGGATGTACCGCACGGGTGACCTCGCGCGCTTTGAGTCCGACGGCACCATGATTTTCCTCGGTCGCGCCGATACTCAAGTCAAAGTCCGCGGCTTCCGCGTGGAGTTGGGCGAGATCGAGGTCGTGCTGCAGAAACACGAGGATGTCGATCACGCGGTCGTGTTGTTGCAGGACAGAAATACGCCGGATCCGCGCGTAGTCGCCTATGTCGCCAGCCGCAGCCCTACGCTTGACCATTTGCGGCTTCGTGGCTTTCTGGAGAAATACCTTCCAGAGCCAATGCTGCCGAATTTCACCTGCGTCATGCCCAGCCTGCCGGTCAGTGGCAACGGCAAAGTCGATCGCGCTGCCTTGCCATGGCCGCTGCCGGCTGGCGCGCACCGGCTGGCTGCGCTGCCAGCTGGCCCGGCGCCTGTCGCCGAGCCTGCACTGCGCCAGGTTGCGCAGGTGCAGGTGCGCAGGCAGCTGTTAGAGATCGTGGCGGAACTCCTGCATCACGCACAGCTAGATGAACACACCAGCCTGTTTGAAGCGGGCGCGACGTCGCTGACCATCGTATTTCTCGCCGAGCGCATCAAGAAAACGTTCGGCGTTGAGATTCCCATCGATACGTTTCTGGCTGAACCGACTGTCCATGCGCTGCTGGTGTTGCTGGACTGCCCGGGGCCCGCGGCCGAGTGCGCCGAGGCGCCCGTCGTGCCGGTTGCACAGACGCTGCCGGATTCGCCCGTGCAGGAAGTGCCGCAGCCGAGCGCGCCACGGGCAGAGGCCGATCCTGCCGCGGCGCGACGCATCGCGCTGATCGGCATCCACTTCAACTTCCCGGGGAGCAGTGACCTAAACAGCTTCTGGCGCGCGCTGTCGCGGCGCGAGCCGATCTACGGCCCGCTGCCTCTGGAGCGGCGTCAACTCTGGGACGCCAGCCATCCAGCGCTGGCGCAGCAATCCTTTATCGGCTCCTACCTCAACGATATCGATTGTTTCGACCACCGCTTCTTCGGCATTTCCGCTCCGGAAGCCAGGAGCATGGATCCGCAGGAAAGGCGCCTGATGGAGTCGGCTTGGCTGTGCCTGGAGGATGCCGGCTATTGTGTCGACGATCCACGCCTGGGTCGTGTAGGCGTCTACTGCGGGATCATGCGAGATGACTATGCATCGGCCGGCGTCGAGCATTGGCATCGCAGTGGCGTGACCGCGTTCGCCTCGAATGCCTCCGGTGTTTCAAACCGCATTTCGCATGCCCTCGACCTGAAAGGGCCCAGCCTCACGGTCAACACCTCGTGTGCCTCGGCGATGACGGCCTTGCACCTGGCGTGTACGGCGCTGCGCATCGGCGAGTGCGACATGGCACTGGTAGGTGGCGTCAACTTGTTTGCGCACCCGTATCACCAGGTGATGCTGCGCAACCTGGGTTTCGCCAGCGAGCGCGGAGTCGCCGAACCGTTCGCGCTGACGGCGGATGGTTGGGTGCCTGGCGAAGGCGTCGCGACCTTGTTGTTGAAGCGCTCCGATCTGGCCAATGACGACAGGGACCATGTCTACGCACATCTTCTGGGTTCGCTGATCGGGCATATGGGCAGCACGTTCCAGTACGCCGCGCCAAGCTCGGTGGCACAAAGCGAGGGCGTGCAGAAATTGCTGCAGGATACGGGACTCAGCCCGGCGCGTATCGATCTCGTCGAATGCTGCGCGGCGGGTGCGGCGATGGGAGATGCCGCGGAATACAACGCGATAGAAAAGGTCATTGCCGGCGCCGCTCGCGCGGTGCCGTGCTATCTGGGCACCAGCAAAGATTATCTGGGCCATCTCGAATCGACTTCGGCGCTGGCGCAGATCATCAAGGCTATTGTGCAGTTACAGCATGATCAGATGATTCCGCTGTGTTCAGGCGCGCCGCCCAGTCCCTTCGTCTCCGCGCAGTCGGAGCAGGTGCAATTGCTTGCCGCCGCACGTCCCTGGCCTGCGCGCGGCGATGGACTTGCGCGCACGGTGCTGGTCAATTCGAGCGGGGCGGGCGGTGCTACGGCACACTTGCTGCTCGGCGAGCAACTCGAGCCTGCGAGCGAGCCTGCAGTGGCACAGCCGCATCTGCTGGTGCTGTCGAGCATGAGCGAAGCACAGTTGCGGCAGCAGGCAGATGCCCTGGCAAGGTTTCTTGAGCGCCACTCACCGGTGCTGGCAGATGCTGCATTCACCCTGGCAGGCGGCCGGCGTCACGGCGAGTTCCGCCTCGCACTGGTTGTCGAATCGGTTGACGAACTGGTGCGCTGCCTGGACGCGTTCATCGCTTCGCCGCCTCAGGCTGCTGCTGACCGCTTCGCCACTCGGACGGTCGAGCAGTGCGGAGGCTGGTTCGGAGTCGCGGCCGGCGCGCCGCCGTCGGTCGGGCAAGGGGCAGGCCGCAATGGCTTGTCGCCGACGGAACTGGCGGCGCTTGCCAGGCGCTGGGCAGGGGGCGATGCGAGCCTGAGCGGCCTCACCGATGAGCTTGAAGCGCGCCGCGCGCGGCGCATCAGCTTGCCTGGATACTGTTTCGCCAAGCATCGGCATTGGCTGCCCGTTGCGGCCGCGGCTCAGGACATGTTTCTCGCGGCCAGCCTCCCACAGACCTCGCTACCGGCGTCCGGCAGTGGATCCGCAGCGGGCCACGGCCCTGGTCGCGACGACATGGCTGGACGCGATGAAGCGGCCGCCCCTACGGAGGTCTTACACACAAACACAGACCCGGCCCTGGCGCAGGCGAATCTGCAGCAGTTTCTGGTCGAACTCGTCGCGCGGGTGACCGAGACGCCGCTGGACCATGTGCATCCCAAAGACAATACACAGCGCTTCGGCCTGAATTCGCTGACTGTCGCGGCCATGACACGGCAGTTGGAGCGGGAGCTGGGCGAGGCACTGGAGCCAACGCTGTTTTTTGCGCACAAGACCATTGCCGATCTTGCCGCCGCGGTATATGTGGCGCGCGCAAGGGCAGTGCTGGCGCGCTTTGCCCAGCCGGGATACGCCAAGTCTGCGGCAGATGCCGACGAGCCAGAAAGCAGTATTTCCTCTTACGCCGCCCCGGCAGATGCGGGTTCGGCAGAGAGGACAGAAAGCCGCGCTGACGATGCATCGGCGATCGCGGTGGTCGGCGTTGCCGGACGATACCCCGGCGCGGCCGATCTGATCGCATTCTGGGAAAACCTTACCCAGGGACGCGATTGCATCACAGAAATTCCCGCTGAACGCTGGCGCGCCGACGACTATCTTCCCGATGGCGTGCCGCGACTGCCGCAAGGCGCGACGCGCTGCGGTGGTTTCATCAACGATGTTGACATGTTTGACGCACTGTTCTTTGGTGTCGCTCCTTCGACGGCGGACTTTATGGATCCGCAGGTGCGTCTGTTCCTGCAGACCGCCTGGGAAGCACTGGAAGACGCCGGGCACCGCTCGTCCTGCCTGAAGCGCCTTTATGCCGGCGAGGTCGGGGTCTTTGTCGGAGTGATGCACGGCGACTATCAGTTGCACGACGCCCGCACGGCGGACGGGGTCTATCACCTCGGCGGAATCTCCTACGGTTCGGTAGCGCACCAGGTGTCTTACAGCATGGACCTGAGCGGTCCGAGCATGGCCGTCGATACGATGTGCTCCGCCTCGCTGACTGCCTTGCATCTGGCTATCGACAGCATTCGCCGCGACGAATGCAAGGCTGCGATCGTCGGCGGCGTCAATCTTTCCATCCACCCGAACAAGTACATCCAGCAATCGCTGATGACTATGCACGCCAGTTCGGGCCGATGCCGCAGCTTTGCCGCAGACGGTGACGGTTTTATCCCGGCCGAGGGAGTAGGTGCGGTAGTGATCAAGCCGCTGCACGCTGCAAGGCGCGACCATGACCAGATCTACGCGTTGATCCGCAGCTCGCACATCAATTCGGGCGGTAAGACCTACGGCTATACCGTGCCCAATCCCACGGCGCAGGCCGCGCTGATCGAGACGGCGCTACGCAAGGGCGGCGTTGATCCGTCGGCGCTGTCGTATATAGAGGCGCACGGCACCGGAACCGCGCTCGGCGATCCCATCGAGATCAGCGGCCTTACCCAGGCGTTCTATCGCGCGGCGCCAGACCAAGAACAGCTGCGCGCTCGCGGCCAGTTCTGCGCCATCGGCTCGGTCAAGTCCAATATCGGTCACTGCGAGAGCGCCGCCGGCATCGCCGGCCTGACCAAGGTGCTGCTGCAGCTCAAGCACAAGATGCTGGTTCCCAGCCTGCATTCCGAAAGCCTGAATCCGTCCATTGATTTCGGCAACTCGCCGTTTCGCGTGCAGCGCGAACTGGCTGTCTGGCCCGCTCCACCTACGCCTCACGAGGGAGCTCGAGCGCGGGCGCCACGCATGGCCGGCATATCGTCCTTTGGCGCCGGCGGCGCCAACGCGCATGTGATCGTCGAGGAATACGCTAAACCCGAGCCCGCGCCGCCGGACAGGGCTTCGCTGCCGGTGCTGGTCGTGCTGTCGGCCCGCTCGCGCCCCCAGCTGGAGCAGTATGCCGCCGGCCTGAAGCGTTCGATCGAGGCCTACCGCTACGGCGACGCAGACTTGCCTTCGATCGGCTACACGCTGGCGGTGGGCCGTGACGAGCATGCCCACCGCCTTGCGGTGATCTGTTCCACGGTTGCGGCACTGATCAGCCGGCTCGACGAATTTGCGACCGGTGGGCTGGAGGGCCACTACCGCCACGTCGTGCCGCGCCGTCACGATGTGGCGTCAGCGGCAGGCAGCGCCGACCGTCCGGCGCCGCAGCGAATCGTCGAGTTGTTTACCCAGGGAGACCTCCAGCCCGTCGCGGACGGTTGGCTGCGGGGACAGCAGATCGAATGGAGGCCGGCTTACCACGCGACATGGGCAACGTTGACCAAGTGCAGCCTGGCAACCTATCCATTCGCAAGGCGCTCGCACTGGATCGGCGGCCGCTTCGAACCCCGGCGCAAGTCATCAGCGACCGCGGTGCGCCTGCACCCGATGGTGCATGTGAACATCAGTAACTTTGAGCGACTTGCCTTTCTATCCACGTTTGGTCCAGAAGATTTCTTCCTACGCGACCACGTGCTCGGCGGGCGGCAACTATTACCGGGTGTGGCCCATCTGGAAATGGCGCGCGCGGCAGCCGGTCTGCTGGAAGACAAGGACGCGTCGGGACAGATCGCATGTATTCGTGGCGTGGTCTGGATGCAACCCGTAGTGCTGGAGGGCGCGTCCGCCAGCGTCTGCACCGAGTTGCGGCGTGACGAAACCGGCCGGCTGCGATTCAGGATAGTTTCGGTGCCGCAGGACCAGCCGGTGCGCGTACACAGCCAGGGCGAGATCCAGATGTTGCCGGCGGCAGCGGCACCGACACTTGACCTCGCACTGCTGCGGGCGCAGTGCGCCAGTCAGCGCATCGCCGCGGCTGCGTTCTATCACAGTGCCGGTGTGGGCGGCGCTCAGTACGGCCCGGCTATGCAGGCGCTTAGCGAGGTGGCCATCTCGCAGGATGTCGCTCGTCCGTTCGTGCTAGCGCAACTGCGTCTGTCAGCGGCTGTCGCGGCGGACCACAGCAGCTATGTGCTTCATCCCAGCCTCATGGACGCAGCGTTGCAGGCTGTTGCCGCGCTGTCCGGCATCGTCGCTTCCGCCGCGCCCGCTGGGCAGGGTACGGCAGGGATGTCGCTGCCGTTCGCGCTGGAGGAGGTCCGCGTCTATTCGGCTTGTCCGGCGCAGGCAGTGGTCTGGGCGCGACCTGCCGAAGCGGGCCGGGTTGCGGGCGCGCCGGTCAGCCGCTTCGATATTGATCTTGCGGATGCGCACGGCCGTGTTGCCGTGGCGCTGCGCGGCTACACCACACGCTCGGTGCAGCCTGTGCCGTCACTTCCGGCGGCGGCGTTGACCGTGTTGGCTCCCGGATGGACGGTGGTTGCATCGCCGCAGCCGGCGGTTTCAGGCGTTGCCGATGCGCTGGTGTGTTTCGTGGGCATAAGCGAGACGCCCGACCTTGGCGCGGTGCAGGGCCAGCACCAGTTCCTCGTCAGTAAGGCTCAGTCCCCAGAAGCACGCTACGGCGATTTCGTCACGCAGCTTGTCGATATCTGCAGGCACATCGCCACGCAGGGGGCGGCAAACCGCCTGCTTTGCGTTGTCGTCCAGTCCGAAGCCGCCGACAGCGCGTTGATGTGCGGACTGGCCGGTCTGCTGGCCAGCGCCGGGCGCGAGTACCCGTCACTGCAGACGCGCCTGCTCGGTTTCCCGATAGTGCCGCGGAGCGACGTGCTGGCTGACTTGCTGGCGGCCCAGGCCCAAGGCGACGCACGCGAACTTTTCTACGAGGGTGGTCGCCGTCTGGAGCGTCGCCTCGTGGCAGTTGATCAATGGAAGAGTAGTGCAAAGTATCAATTACCCGCCGACGCGGTGATCCTGATCAGCGGGGGCATGGGCGGGGTCGGCCGCGCGCTGGTCCGCTACCTGACAGGTCTGGGCCAGCCCGTCACCCTCGTGCTGGTCGGGCGCAGGCCGCTGGACCGGCAGGCACAGGAATTCCTCGATGCCAACCGCACGGCCTCCGCCAGGATCGTCTATGAGTCGCTGGATGTGTCGGACGAGGCGCACGTGGTCGCGTCGCTGGCCAACCTGCGCCAGCACTACGGTTCCTTCACCGGCGTGCTGCATTGTGCCGGAGTGAACCGCGACAGCTTTATTGCCAATAAGAGCGCGCAGGAGATCCATGAGGTGCTGGCGGCCAAGGTTGCCGGAGTTGCCCATCTCGAACGCGCCACGCGGCAGGATCCGCTGGCGTTTTTCGTGGTGTTCTCGTCGCTGAGCAGCCTGTTCGGCAACCCCGGACAAGTGGATTACACCGCAGCAAACGGCTATCTCGACGGGTTTGTCCATGAGCGCATGCGTCGCGTAAGGGAAGGGCGGGGGCACGGGCACAGCGCCTGCGTCAACTGGCCGCTCTGGGCCAACGGGGGCATGCAGCCCGGCGCAGCGGCACGCGCGGACATGGAGCAGCGGCGCATGCTGCCGATGAAAGACGAAGACGCCATGGCGGTGCTGGAGCATCTCGCCCTGGTCGGATCCGGCCAGTGGGCGGTGATCAGTCACGAAGCAGCCGTGCCGGCGCCGACGACGGCCAGGACCAGCCTGCCGCCGACGGCCTCAACGCCCCCCAGCCGCACCGAGCGCGGTGCGGATGCACTGCAGCAGCTGCAGCAACGGCTGCTACAGGAGGTATCGGCACAACTGAAGATCGACGAATCGGATCTGGACGTCGACAGTGATTTCAGCGAATACGGTTTCGACTCAATCTCGCTGACCGAGTTTGCCAACAGGATCAGCCAGACGAGCGGAATGTCCCTGCTGCCGACGATCTTCTTCGAGTATCCCAGCATCGCCGCGTTCTCGGCCTACCTGCTGGCGCAGTCTGGCGATTTTCCGGGCGAGCCCGCGGTAGCACATGCGCTCACGCCGTCGGCCGGCAACGCCGCCGCGGTTGCCGCCCCTGTGCCGCCGGCGCCCGCAGCAGCGCCGGCTGCGCTGGAGGAGCTACTGCACGCACACGTGCTGTCAGTCGTTTCGGCGCTGCTGAAGATCGAAACTCGAGATCTCGACCTGGATGCGGAACTCAGCGAGTACGGTTTCGATTCCATAAACCTCACGGAACTGGGCAACCGGCTACAGGCGTTTTTCGACGTGCCCGTCATGCCGACGGTCTTCTTCGAACATCCGACCTTACGGCGTTTCTGCGCCCATCTCGCCGCCACCCAAGGCAGCGCCGTGGCTTGCGCGTTGCAGCCGCGGGCGGCGCCAGCATCCGTCGCCCCGCCGATGCAGCAACCAGCGCCACCGATTGCGGGGCTGAGCATAACCGGCAGCGCGCCAGCTCTGTCGGCACCATCGCCCTGGCCTGTCCATGCCAGGGCGGTACAGCACGCGGCTGAACCCGAGCCCGTCGCCATCATCGGCATGAGCGGTGCGTTTCCCGCAGCGAAAAACATCGAGGCGTTCTGGAGCAATCTGGCCGCCGGCGTCGATGGCATCGGCGAGATCCCGCCGGACCGCTGGAATTGGCGCGAGTTCTATGGCGACCCGCTGCTTGAGTCGAACAAGACCAACATCAAGTGGGGCGGCTTCATCGACGGAGTAGGGGACTTCGACCCTGCTTTCTTCGGCATATCACCACGCGAAGCGCTGTACATGGATCCGCAGCAACGCCTGTTGATGCTGCATGTGTGGCACGCCATCGAGGACGCCGGACATGCGCCGGAAAGCCTTGCCGGCAGCGATACGGCGATTTTTGTCGGAACCACGGTCAGCGGCTATGTAAGCCTGATCGCGCAGTCCGGGCACGCGATCCAGAGCTACAGTGCAACCGGCATATCGCCTTCGGTAGGCCCTAACCGGATCAGCTACCTGCTCGATCTGCACGGTCCCAGCGAACCGATCGAGACAGCGTGTTCCAGCTCGCTGGTGGCTATCCACCGCGCCGTGACGACACTCAGGGCGCGGCAGTGCGCATTGGCCATCGCCGGGGGCGTCAATACGATCGTCACGCCCGAAGTGCACATGAGCTTCAACAAGGCCGGGATGCTCAGCCAGGACGGGCGTTGCAAGACATTCTCCAGTAGTGCCGACGGCTACTCGCGTGGCGAGGGCGTGGGCATACTCGTGCTCAAGCGCCTGTGCGATGCGGAGCGCGATCACGATCAGATCCACGGCCTGATTCTGGCCAGCGTGGAGAATCACGGTGGCAAGGCGAATACCCTGACTTCGCCGAATCCGGTCGCGCAGGCGATGCTGCTCAAGGCCGCTTATCGCGAAGCAGGCGTCGATCCGCGTACGGTGAGCTACATCGAGTGCCATGGCACCGGCACGGAACTGGGCGATCCGGTAGAGATCAATGGCCTCAAGAGCGCTTTTCGCGAGCTGTACGCCGAGGCAGAGCAGCGCTACGGCGAGTTTGCCTCCGCCGACGGCCTTGCAGCACCGTGGTGCGCCCTGGCCTCGGTCAAGAGCAATATCGGCCATCTGGAGTATGCGGCCGGCGTGGCAGGTGTCATCAAGGTGCTGCTGCAGATGCGGCACCAGACCCTGGTGCCCAGCCTGCACAGTCTGCCGCGCAACGCCTACATAGATCTGCAGGATAGCCCGTTCGAGATTCTTTCCCAATCCCGCCCCTGGCCGGCAGGGCGCGGCATCGATGGCAGGCCGCTACCCCGGCGCGCCGGCGTGAGTTCCTATGGCTTCGGCGGTGTCAACGCACATGTGGTGATTGAGGCTTACGTCGCCGCCCCGCCGTCCGCCTTCGTGCCGGGTGGGATCGATGCGTTTGCCATCGTTCTCTCAGCCCGAACGGACGAACAACTGATCCGCCAGGCGGCGCAATTGCGCGCTGCGATCGCGCAGCGCGGCTGCCGCGACGCCGACCTGGCAGATATCGCGTTTACCCTGCAGGTCGGCCGCAACGCAATGCGCAAGCGTTTCGCATGCTGTGTCGCCAGCGTGGCTGACCTGACGGACGTTCTCGACGCTTTCGTCGAGGGTGCCGCGCCGGCAGGTCGCTGGATGAGCGGCGACGCCAAGACGGAGAAGGCTGAGGTGTCGGCCCTGGCGAGGGACGCGGATTTCCAGGCCTTGGTGTCAACATGGACTGCACAGCGGAAATATCTGCAACTCCTCAGACTGTGGGTTGCCGGTCACGCTGTCGCGTGGGATGCGCTTGCGGGCGCCATGTCCCCGCATCCGATGCGAATAAGCCTGCCAGGCTATCCTTTCGACCTGAAACGCTACTGGATAGAGCCTGTAAAACCGCAGGACGATACGGCGTCGGATGCGCGCCCGGCCGCCCCGCCGGCGGTGCCCCTGCCGCGCTCCACTGCGCTCCCGGCCGTCGCGGCAAAAACCGAAAACAAGCCAGTGGTCAGGCTGCTGGATCCCGCTGGCATTGAGTCAACGCTGCGCAGCGGCGCACCCGGGCGGATTTCTCCACAAGCCGCAGTGGACCGCCCGGAGGGTGCGTCAAGGCCGCCTATCGTGCTGGCGCCGCTAGCCGGCGGCGGGGCGCCGGGCGCAGTCGAACCGCCGAGCGGGGACAACACGGCACCCATCCGGACGTCAGACGCGGCGTTCGTGGTGCCGGTTGTATCCATGCCAGCGCAGGTAGCTGTGCTGGACAGCCTCCAGCGCCTGCTTGCCGAAGCCTTGTTCATGGAAGCGGACGCGATCGATATCGAAGTTCCTTTCAATGAGCTGGGGCTGGATTCCGTCACCGGCGTGGAGTGGGTACAGGCGGTCAATACAACGTTCGGTATCAAAGTTGCTTCTGCAGAGATATTTAGCTTTCCGACTCTGATCCAGTTCGCCGCTTTCGTGATGCGAAAGATCGCGCCGGCGGGAGATGCTGCGCTGTTGCTGCCACCAGGCGATGGAACTCCCGCCGCCATGTCGGTCGATGAGCCTGTACCGGCGGCGCTGATCGCCGCAACCGCATCCGCGGCGGCGACTGGAGCAGTTACGCCTGCCGCAGCAACGTCCGGTGTCTCCCTGGATGAGGTGACACAGTTCCTCAAGATGCAGCTTGGAGAGGTCCTCTATCTCGAGTCAGAAGTGCGGGATCCGGATCTTCCGTTCAGCGATCTGGGATTGGACTCCGTGACCGGGGTCGAATGGGTCCATGCGATCAGCGCCCGGTATTCGATCAAGCTCGCCACGAGCGAGTTGTTCAGTCATCCCACGCTGCGCCAGCTCAGCCAACGCGTCTGCGCGCTGGCTGGCGCGCGCATGGCGCCGGCGCCGTCAGCATCGAGCCAGCCTGCTGAGGCGCGGAATACGCCGCCGGCGAGCGCCGCGTTTTCCGGCGAGGCAGCAAGCGGGATACGTGATGAACATGCCCGATCTACCGGACGCGCACACCCTCCTGCCACGGCCGCGATGGGCAGCGCCGCCGACCGGAAGATCGAACCGGCTGGCCGGCCGGCTATCGATGAGGATCAGGTCGCGGTCATCGGCATGGCCTGCCGCTTCGCCGATGCGTCCAGCCCCGCCGAGCTGTGGCGCAACATCGCTTCGGCGAAGGATTCCGTGCGTCAGGCAGACCGCTGGCCGAACGACGCCATTGATGGCCACGTGCTATGGGGCAGCTTCCTGTCCGATATTGATCGCTTCGATCCGATGTTCTTCAAGATTTCGGCGAGCGAAGCGAAATACATGGATCCGCAACAACGTGTCTTTTTGGAGGAATGCTGGAAAGCGGTCGAGGACGGCGGCTACGCCGGATCCATCGAAGGGAGCAACTGTGGCGTGTATGTCGGCTGCGGCAGCGGCGATTATGGTTCGCTGATCAAAGCGGCCCCACCCCAGGCGTTCTGGGGCAATGCGATGTCAGTCATCGCGTCACGCATCTCCTATTACCTGGACCTGCATGGCCCGGCCGTGGCCATCGACACGGCGTGCTCAAGCTCACTGGTCGCCATACACACGGCTTGCCGTGCGCTAGTCAGCGCAGAGGTGGACCTGGCCCTGGCCGGTGGCGTCACGGTGCTGTCGACTCCAGCAATGATCGGTAGTGCCGCCGGTGCCGGCATGCTCTCGCCGACCGGCCGCTGCCATTCTTTCGACAGCCGTGCAGACGGATTTGTCGCTGGAGAAGGCGCCGGTGTGCTGCTGCTGAAGCGGCTCAGGGATGCGTTGCGCGACAACGACAATATCCATGGCGTGATTCGCGGCTCGGGAATCAACCAGGACGGTCTGACCAACGGCATCACGGCGCCCAGTACGAAATCGCAGGAGCGGCTGGAGAGCGCCGTGTATTCGCGCTTCGGGATTGATCCTGCCAGTATCACGTTGGTCGAGGCGCACGGCACCGGCACCATCCTCGGCGATCCCATCGAGTTCCAGGCCCTGTGCGAGGCGTTCCGTAAGCGGACTGATCGCACCCAGTTTTGTGCGCTGGGGTCGATCAAGTCGAACATCGGCCATACCATCGCTGCGGCCGGCGTGGCGGGCGTGCTCAAGGTGCTGCTCGCACTCAAACACCGGCGGCTGCCGCCATCGCTGCACTATCGCCAGAGCAACCCCGCGATCGATTTCGCGCACAGTCCGTTCTACGTCAATACGCAGTTGCAGGACTGGGTTGTCGGCGCGGAAGAAGTCCGGCGCGCGGCAGTGAGTTCGTTCGGCTTCAGCGGAACCAATGCCCATGTCGTCATCGACGAAGCGCCGACGCGCGCGGACCTGGAGCAGGAAACGCATGCGCGGCTTGTTGTGCTGTCTGCACACAGCCCGCGCCAGGTCGGTGAACTCGTCGATGCCCTGCTTGATTGCCTGGGCTCGAACCACGCTTCGCTGACGTCGGTCGCATACACACTGGCCGTGGGACGCCGTCAGCTGCCTTATCGGCTGGCGGTCGTGGCGCACTCGATAGCTGGGCTGCGGAATCTGCTCCTGGCCTGGCGCGACGGCGCGAGAACGGCGAAGGTTCACAGCAACTGCGGCGAGGCAAAAGTCCATTCCCCTGCCGACGCGGCCATGGCGCCGCTGAGCCTGGCGGCGCTGGAACGGGAAACTGGGATCTCCCTGGCTGATCCGACTCAGCCAGATGGGTTGCTGGAATACACAGCAGTGCAGTTTACCCGCGGGCGACGAATCAATTTCGGTACTTTTTTCACCGCTACGCCGCGGCGTGTGTCGTTACCCGTATATCCTCTGGCGGACGAACGCTACTGGGTCGATCGGCCTGCTGCCATCGTGCCGGTGCCGGATCCACGAGGCGGGCCGTCGCCGCAGACATCCCGTCTTGCGACGGTGGCACCGGCAATCGCCAGTGAAGACTGGTTGCTGGAATCGCTTTACCAAGGCGGATTGTCCGTCGATGAAGTGTTGAACACACTGCCTTGACCAGGAATGAGTTCAGCGACAGGCATGCCGCTCAGAGGCGCGAAAATGACAAAGCTGGAAATTTTGCAGGCGCTGGAACGCCGTGAGATCGATGTGCGGCAGGCCAAGCGCCTGCTGGCGGATCTGCGGGCAAACGCGGGTGCGCTTGCGTCGGACGCTAGCGTCTTGCTGACATTGAGTTGCTCCCAGCAGCGGCTTGAACCGGCGGCGCTGTCCTACCCGGCCGCCATGGTGTTGATTTCCGACCTCACCGCCGGTACACGCTGTGACAGCGCGCTGGCGGGCGTGCAGTGGACAATTCCGTTTGCCGCCCCCGACAGTGAAAATCTGCCGTTGGCAGACTGCGACGCGGTTCTTCTGCTGCTTGGGGCCGATTGCGCAGACGAGTGCCAGGAAAAGCTGCAATCGGCTTTTCAGTGGCTTGGCGCCTTGCGTCGGCATCCCGGCAAGCGCGTGCTGTTCGCGTGCCATGGCCGCTTCCACCTGTCCCTGTCGCAAGGCATTGCCGGCCTGGTGCAGGTCATGCGCGCAGAGCATCCGGCTTGCGTCATAAGCGTGATCCACACCGAATCCCCCGACGTGGAAACGGCGCTGCGCGCCTTGCGCGCGCTGGCCGGACTGGACGTTGGCGCCTATTTCGAGCTGTCGCTGGTCGATCGCACCTGCTACCGGCCGGTCCTGGTCGAGAACCTGCAGTCAGCGCCGATCTCACGCGTCGGGTTGCGCCAGAACGGCGTATACCTGATTACGGGCGGCGCCGGTGGTATTGGACTGCAGATCGCGCGTCATCTGAAGCACAGCTACGGCGCCCGGCTGGTGCTCGCGGGCCGTAGTCCCCTGGACGAGCGATTGCGCCGCTCGCTCGACGACGCGCAGCTGAGCTGCGACTACTTCAGCGTTGATGTGGCCGACGACGCACAGGTTGCCGGGCTGATGGCGCAGATTGGCGCGCTGCATGGCGAACTGCATGGCGTCATCCATGCCGCTGGCGTGCTCGATGACAGCTATTTCATAAGGCAGGATGTGTCGCGCTTTGCCGGTGTGCTGGCACCGAAACTGCTCGGAGCACATCGGCTGGACCTGCACAGCCGCAGGTTCGATCTCGATTTCTTCGCCCTGTGTTCATCCATGGCTACCTCGCTGCCCAATACTGGGCAGGCGGCGTATGCCGCGGCGAATCGCGCCATGAGCGCGATGACCGCGTTGCGCTGTGCCGCGGGCGCGCCGGGACGCACGGTTGCTCTCCACTGGCCACTGTGGGATGGCGGAAGCATGGGGTTGTCGGCGCAGGAAAAGGCTGCTCAGGCCGAGGCTTTCGGCATTTACCCGATGCCCGTTGCAACCGGCATGCAGACGCTGGAGGCAATGCTGGCGAGCGGGGAAACGCAGCGCTGGTACCTGTTCGGCGAACGCCCCAAGCTGGAGCGGTTGCTGGCCGGCGTGGCGCAGCCAGTGGCGCAGTCCTTGCCGGTGGACGTTGCCGCGCCGGACGGAATCGGCAGCATCGTCGAATTTCTTGTCACGGCGATCGCACAAGCCACCGAGACCGCGCGGGAAAAGATACATCCCGACCAGACATTCGATGCCTATGGCCTCGACTCGCTGATGATCAATCGCCTGAACGTGGAGCTGGCGACACAGTTCCAGGGCGTTGCCAAGACCGTGTTCTTCGAATATCCGTCGATTCGCGCCCTGGCGCAGCATCTGCTTGTACAACCGCGTCAGGTGCCCAAACCGGCAGCGCAAGACAGTTCATTGGCTGAGCCGGTGCATTCGTCATCCGCGCAGGCTTGGGAACAGCGCTCCTGCACGCGCCGGCCGACGCCGCTTGAGCAGGACATTGCCATCGTCGGCGTCGCCGGCCGCTATCCGGATGCGGCCAATATTGCCGCCCTGGCGGCACGCTTGCGCGCGGGTGCCGATTGCATCGGCGAAATTCCTGCAGCGCGCTGGCCGCTCGTGGGTTTCAGCACGGATGACGCACACGCGTCGCTGACGGCTGGCGGCTATCTTGACGATGTGGAAATGTTCGACCCGTACTTCTTCGGGATCTCGCCGCGGGATGCCGAAAACATAGACCCGCAGGAGCGCCTTTTCCTGCAGACCGTCTGGCACGCGCTGGAAAACGGCGGCTACAGCGTGGAAAAGCTACATGCGCGAAGCCTGCGGCACGATGCGCTGGGCCAGCCGCGTCACCGGGTGGGTGTATATGCCGGTATCGCGGCGGGCCAATATTCGCTGCTGGTCGCGCGTGATCATCAGCCCGGCGAGGCGGTGTGCGCGCAGTCGAGTTCCTGGTCGGTGGCCAACCGCGTATCGTATTTCCTCGACCTGCACGGCCCCAGCCTGTCCATCGATAGCGCGTGCTCGTCATCGCTGTCGGCGCTGGACATCGCCTGCACCGCGCTGAGGAATGACGATATTGCCGTGGCTATTGTCGGCGGTATCAGCCTCAATCTGGACCCGCTTCGCAACCGGGTGCTGGAGGCTGCGCACATGCTGTCGGCCGACAGGCGCTGCCGCAGCTTCGGCGCCGGGGGAACCGGTTTCGTGCCCGGCGAGGGTGTTGCAGCGCTTGTACTCCGGCGGCTTGGCGATGCGCAGCGCGACCGGGACAACGTTCTGGGCGTCATCAAGGCATGCCGCCTCAACCACGGCGGCCGCACCAACGGTTATACGGTGCCCAGTCCGGTCGCCCACGCGAGCCTGATTGCCGAAACCCTTGCCGAGGCCGGAGTGAGTGCCGCGGATGTGAGCTATGTCGAAGCGCACGGCACAGGCACCCAGCTTGGCGATCCGATTGAGCTGGCTGGGCTTGGCAGGGCATTTGGTCTGGGAGCCGGACACACGACACAGTCGCCCTGTGCGATCGGTTCGATCAAAAGCAACATTGGCCATCTGGAGCCAGCCGCCGCGCTGGCAGGCCTGACGAAGATCCTGCTGCAATTTGAGAGCGCGACGATATTCCCGTCCCTGCATTCGCGCACATTGAATCCGGCGCTGGATATCGACAAGACGCATTTCTTCGTGCCGCAGGCTGCGACGGACTGGATTGCCGGTCCGGCGGGCAGGCGGATCGCGGTGCTGAGTTCGTTCGGAGCCGGAGGCTCGAATGGTCACGTGATCCTGGAGCATCGGGACCGCGTCGAGGATCCACACACAGTTGCCGCGTCACCGCCGGCAGGGGCACAGCTGTTCCTTTTCTCGGCGATGACGCGCGGTCGGCTTGATGCGCTCGTGCAGACCTATATTCAGTGGCTGCAGTCAGGAAAGACCCAGGCAAGTCTTCCGCCGCCTGAAAATCTGGCGACGCTGCTGCGCACTGCGCGCGCGTCGCTGGATTGCCGGCTTGCAGTCATCGCCCAGGGCTACGACGAGTTGCTGGCTGTCCTCTGCAGCTTCATCCGGCAGGAAACGCATCAGGCCTGGCGCTATCACTGCATGTCCGAACGCCCCCTGACAGTGCAGGCAGCCATGCCAGCGGAGCAGATGCTGGCACTGATACGACGCGCGGCGTGGTCGACACTCGCCGACAGTTGGCTTGACAACCGCAGCATACCCTGGCACGAGGAACCCGCCACCCGCGTGATTGCGCTGCCGCTGTATCCGTTCGAGAGCAAGCGTTGCTGGTTCCATGACAACAAGGCGATGTCCCGCCAGGCCCCGACCGCGCCCGAAGCGCCGGTTGCGCGGTATCCGATCGGGCACCGCATCGAGCGGCCGGCCGCCGGTGATGCGCGTGTTGTCTTCCACCTGGATGCTACCGAACCCATGGTCGGGGAGCACCGCTTCAACTCACACGTCATTGTCGCCGGCACCTTGCAACTCGAACTGGTTCGCGCGGCGACTGCGCTGCTGGGAACATTTGCAGTCGGGACGCCGCTGAGCTTTCGCGATGTCATCTATGCGAGCGTGCTGAATGTGGATCAGGCAGTGGACGTCACGGTCACTCTGACTACGCACGAACGCGGCCAGTTCGCGTTCGAGGTCGCGGCCCAGGGCACCCACGCGCGCGGCTTTGTCGCGCCCGCGCCGCCGGATGCGGCGCAGGCCGGGCAGGCCACGGCGACGAGCGGCGACCGCATGCAGTCGATGGCTGGCGCGGAGCTTTACCGGCTGTTCGCTCAGGCAGGCTACGCGTATGGCGAGCTTTACTGCGGCATCGAGTCCGCTACGTTCGGAGCCGATGGGTGCCTGGCGACGATACGCCAGGCTGATCCGTTAGCTGACGGCGCCAGGCGCTATCAGCCAATGTTGTTCCACCCCGCCATCGTGGATGCCGGACTGCAGTCGATTGCGCTGATGAACACGCGCGCCGGCCACCAATTCCTGCCTTTTTCCTGCGCCGAGATACGCGTGCAGCGTCCGGCTGAGCACATCGTCCGCTCGGTCGCTGTGCGCCGGGCCGGCAGTAGCGCCGACGAGCAGCGTTTCGACATACGTCTACTCGACCGGCACGACCGCGAATGTATCGCCTATCTGGATTTTTGCGCCCGCGCCACGAGCAGCGCCAGCTCCGTGACTGCTGGCGGCACCAATCTGTATCGTCCGCTTTGGCAAGTGCATGCATTGCCGTCAGCGCGACCGGAGCCAGAGCCGGCCGGCTTTACCTTGGTGCTGGCGCCGCCGCATCCCAGCCTGCTGCTGGATGCGCTGATCGAGGCACTGGGCAAAGACAATGTACGGCGCCTGGACATTTCGGCCTCCCAGGACTGGTCGCACATCAAAGACGCGCTGCATGACGCCGGCAGCCGGCGCGTGCGGCTGCTGCATTGTGTAGGATTGTCCGACAGCGCCGCCGCGCAGCGCGACGGTTCCGATGTGGACGGCGCACTCGACCGGAACGCGCTTTACTCCCTGTTCGACCTTTCCAAGCTCCTGTTCGGTCTGAGCGATGCCCGCGTCGAGTTGACCGTGGTCACCGATGACGTTTTCCAGCTAGAAGGCGGCGAAAACTTCAACCTTGCCAGCAGCAGTCTCGCAGGCTTCGCCAGATCGCTATCGCGGGAGCTGGTGGGCGCGAAGGTCGCCCTGTTGGACTTCGACAGCGCCGACATCGCCGCACGCGCGCCGGCAGCACGGCGTGAATACCTGGGCAAGTGGCTACGCGCGGACTTGCCTTCGCTGCCGCACAGTGCCGTAGCCATCCGCCATGACGTCGCCCATACCGAGTCCTTCGCACCGGTGGCACGCACACACATCGGCAATGCCGACGCGCTGAAAGCCCGCGGCACCTATCTCATTGTCGGTGGCTCCGGAGGGCTTGGTTCGGCAACGGCCGCATTTCTCGCCGAGCAGTACTCGGCTACCGTCATTCTGGTCGGGCGCCGCTCGACACCGCGCGGCCTGATCGAGTTGCAGGAGCCGGGCTGCGGGCGGATCCTGCACTACCGTGCCGACATCACCTCCACCAAGGACGTGCTCAAGCTGGCGCGGGATATTGAATCGGACTATGGCCGCATCGATGGTGTCTTCCATTCGGCCGTGGTTCTGCGTGATGTGTCTGTACGGCAGATGAGCCGGGAGGCACTCGACGAGGTGCTGGCGCCCAAGACCGCGGGCGTGGTGAATTTCTTCAGATACCTTGCGCCGCTCTGTCGGGACCTTGTTGTTCTGTATTCGTCGGCGATTTCGCAGAACGGCACCGAGGGACAGGCGAACTACGCCGCGGCGTCGGCGTTTGAAGACGCTTATGCGCGGGCCATGATACACACCTTCAGGCAGCGGGACGACGCGCCGAAAATCGTCCTGATCAACTGGGGGTTCTGGCGCGAAGTCGGCATCGTCGCCACCAGCAAGTATGTCGGTGCGTTTGCCCGAAAGGGCATTGCAGGCCTGTCGACGGCCGAGGGCATGGCGTTGCTGCAGCTTGCAGTGAACGGGGATTTCAGCCAGGTCGTGACCGGCTCCGACGATGTGCTGACGGCGGCAAGCACGTCACCGCTTCGCGCGCCCGATACCGCGCGCCGGTCGTTCGAGTCGTCCCTGGAACGGTTCTGGAAAAAGCTGGATGTCCAAAACATTGACCTGGGTGCCGGCGAAGGCATACGCGACGAACTGCAGACATGTGTCGAGGAATTGCTGCTTGTCACCTTGCGGGATGCCGGCCTTTTCCTGCAGCAGACCCGCATCTGGCCGGTGGCGGAGGTGATAGGGCAGTTGTGCGTCGTGCCCGACTATCAGGCCCTGCTGCAGGCCTGCATGGCGATTCTTGTCGGCGCGGGCAGGCTGGACCAGGTCGATGGCGGCGTGAGCCTGAGTGCGCGGCCGGTGGCCTCGCGGGCTCAGGTCGAGACGCGCATTGAACAGCTCGCGCAGGCGCACGCGGATACTGCTCCCATCCTGACCCTGTTCAGGCGCTGCATGGACCATCTCGCCGCCGTGATGGGCGGCAGGATGAGCTATGCGGAAGTTCTGTTTCCGCGCGGATCGGACCGGCTGGTCGCACCGCTGTATCGGGACAATCCGGCCTCCGATCTGTTCAATCGCGTCATCCGGCATGGTCTTGAAGCCTATTTGCGCGCAGAGGCGCACTGCCCGCGCGGTCGACCCGTGCGCGTGCTGGAGATCGGTGCCGGCACAGGCGGCACCACGCGCTTGCTGCTGGATGCGCTCACGCGCGGGGAGCCCGCCGTGGAGTACGTGTTTACCGACATATCGAGCAGCTTCGTCAACGCCGGCCGGGAGCGCTTCGGACCACAGGCCGCCCGGATGTCCTTCGCTGTCCTGGACATTGAGGACGAAGCGTCGCAGCGCCAGCTGCGTAACCAGTTCGACGTCGTGATCGCGACCAACGTCCTGCACGCCACGCGCTCAATCGGGCAGGTGCTGCAGCATTGCCGCTCGCTGCTGCGCGATGGTGGCGTGCTGATGCTGAACGAGGCTTGCGAGCGAAAAGACATCATGACTCTGACCTTCGGCCTTTCGTCAGGCTGGTGGACGTTCGAGGATCCTGCGCAGCGGATAGAACATTCACCGCTGCTGAAGCCAGAACGATGGTCGCACCTGCTGCGCCACGCGGGGTTTACCGATATCCAGTTCATCGGTGACAGCCCGCACAGCGATGCATTCGGTCACTTCGCCTGCTTTGCCTGGGCCGGGCATGGGGATGGCGCGCAGGCTGTGACTGAATCCGCACGGCCTGATTCTTCGCCCGCGGCAGTGCAAAGCGGCGTTCCCAGCGCATCGGTGGACATTGCCCATTCGGCGGACGAAGTAGCAATCGCCGGCGTCATTCGCCAGCACCTTTCCGAACTGCAGAGAATTCCGCCAGATGAACTCGGCGATCACGTCAGCTTCAACCGCTACGGCGTGGACTCCATCGTTTCATTGCAGCTTCTGGACCGCCTTCGCGTTCGCTGCCCGGCACTGTCCAACGAGGCCGTGATCCGCCACAACACGATCGCATCACTGGCTCGCCACATGGCAGCCATCACGGCGGGAGAGGTGGCCGACGGGCGCTCTCATCACGCGCAGGAATCAGGTGTGTCGCGGGATGCGGAATCTGCCGGCGCTGTCGCAGCCGGGGAGGGGGCCATGCTGCCACCCGAAGTCAGTAGCGAGGCGTATCCGGCGCACCGACCGGTGCGCGCTGCCAGCCCGCCTGACTTTGGCGAACCATCCACCCAAGTGGGCGAAATTGCGATCATCGGCATCAGCGGTCGCTATCCGGGTGCTGCCGATATCGACACCTTCTGGGCGAATCTCGTCGCAGGCCACAGCGCCTTCGGCCCGACCCCGACCGACCGTTGGCCGGCATCTGCTCCACTGGCCGCCGGAATGCTCAGCGGCGGTTATCTGGATCGTATCGACTGCTTCGATTCGCTGTTTTTCCATGTTTCGCCGCGCGACGCGCAACGCATGGATCCGCAGGAGCGGCTGCTGATCGAAACCTGCTGGCTGGCCGTCGAAGATGCGGGGTACACGCCTGCCGGTCTGGATACCACGGATACCCAAAATGGGGTCGGCGTGTTCGCGGCCACGATGTATGGGCATTACGAATTGCTGGCCGCCGACGAGTGGGCAAAAAATCATCCGGCCTCGGCGTCATCAGCGCATTACGCACTGGCCAACAACGTGTCGCGACTGATGAATTTCACCGGCCCCAGCGTCACGGTCGACAGCGCCTGTTCCTCCGCGCTCACGGCCTTGCATCTGGCGGTGATGCACTTGCGCAGCGGCGATTGTGCGGTCGCGCTCGTCGGCGGTGTCAATCTGGTACTTCATCCTTCTCACCTGGCATCGCTCGATGCGATGAAGATGCTTTCACCCAGCGGACAATGCCGGGTATTTGCCGCAGACGCGGACGGCTTCCTGGTCGGTGAAGGCGTGGGCGCGATGGTTATCAAACCGCTAGCTGCGGCGCGGGCAGACGGTGACCATATCTATGCAGTCGTCAAGGCTGTCGCGTCCAACGCCAACGGTTCCACGGCTACTGCCGTGCCTTCGGCAGCGGCGCAGGCCGCTGTGATCCGGCGAGCGCTGGACAAGGCCGGGCTCAGCGCGGATTGCATCGACTACATCGAGCTGCAGAGCACTGGCTCTCGCCTCGGCGACAAGGCCGAAATCGATGCCCTGGGCCGCGTATTCGGCACTGCCGAGTCGCGGCGTGACCGACCGCTTTGGCTCGGCTCGGTCAAGCCCGGAATCGGCCATCTCGAGGCGGCGGCCGGAATGGCGCAGCTCACCAAAGCGGTGCTGCAGCTGCGGTGGGGCAGGTTGGCGAAGACGATTGCAGATTTTGCTCCCGAACCTGAGGCCAACTATTTTGGGCCCAACCTTCAGCTTGTGCGCGAAACCCGGGACTGGCCGTTCACGCCCGCGCGACCGCGGCGGGCGGGGATCAGCTCGTTCGGGGCCGGGGGCAGCAATGTCCACGTCATCATCGAGGACTACATGGCGCAGGCGCGCACTGCGCCGTGCCGCGGTCTGTTGCTGTTTCCGCTATCGGCGCGCAAGCCGGCGATCCTGCGCCGCTATGCGGACCGGATGGCGCAGTATTTTTCGAACCACCCGGATCTGTCTGTGGCCGAGGTGGCGTTTACCGCGCAGGTGGGTCGCGTGGCGCAGCGGTTCCGCCTGTGCCTGGCGTTCTCGGATCTGACTGACTTGCGCGGCAAGCTTGCGGAGTTCGCCGGGAGCGGCGCTATCCGCGATGGCTTTAGCGGTGAAGTGGAGGAATCCGCTTCGCGGGCAGCTGCAGAAGCGGAGCCGCATAGCGAGGCACCGCCGGCGGCGCTAGCCAGGCGTTGGGTCAGTGGTGGCGAAGTGGACTGGCTGGCGATGTATGCGGGCGAATTCCCCGGTCGCCTGGCGTTGCCGGGCTACCCGTTCGAAGAGGTCAGGCACTGGTTTGAAAAGGCAGAACCGAGGCCTGTGGCAGCTGTGTACCCAATGCAAAATGACCAAAAAGGCACTGGCGATGGAGCGACAAGAATCATGACTAATGCTGCCGCGACGCCGGTAACGGCCGTGGATGACCGCACGATCACGCTGGCCGACATACAGACGCTGGTCTGCGGACAGATCGGGGAAGTCCTCAAGATTGACCAGGCCGACATTCATCCCGAAGGTCCGCTGAGCGAATATGGATTCGACTCGATCACGCTGACCGAGCTGGTGGCGCGCTTTGCCGAGCCCTACGGCATCGATATCGACGTGACGGTATTTTTCGAGCACACCACGGTACAGCAGTTTGCAAATTTCCTTTTTGAGCATCACGCCGCAAAGATCTCGGCGCTGCATGTGCCGGCCGCCGTCACGTCGCCTGCATCAGCCGTCAAGGAGTTGCCGGCTGCCGCGCCGGGCGGGGCTTGCCTGCTCACCGAAGAGGATGTATTGCGGATCGCTGCCGGCGCGGAACGCGATTCCGCGCTGGGAGCGGGGGGGGGCAATGCCGCTGCACCGACTTTGGAAGACATTCAATCACTGGTCGTGCGGGAGGTCTGCAGCGTACTGTCGATCGACGCGAAAGAGATCCGCATCGAGGGCCCGCTGAGCGAATATGGTTTCGATTCGATCAGCCTGTCCGAGCTGGTGGCTCGCTTCGCTGAGCCCTACGACATCGACATTGATGTCACGATCTTTTTCGAGCACACCACGCTGGGCAGCTTCGCGCGCTATTTGTTCGAGTCGCATGCGGGCCGGCTGGCCGGTGCCGCCGGCGGGCAAGTCGCGGCGGACGGAGCCGTCATTTCTGTCGCTTCGCATGCACCCGTGAAAACCGCGCCGCCCGCTTTGCACGACCCGGTTCAGCTGGTTTTCCCGCAGGCATCGGCACCCGTGCGCGGCGCCGACAGCCCGCTGGCCGGTGGGCCTGGCCTTAGCCTGAGCCTTGACCTGCTGCGGGAATTCCTGGCCGAGCAAGTCAGTGACCTGCTCAAGATAGATCGCCTTGAAATCCGCATGGACATGCCGATGCGTGAACTCGGTTTCGATGCGGTCAATTCGTCGGAGCTGCTTCGGCGTCTCAACCTGCCGCAAGATATCGGCATCGACGTGCGGTCATTCATCAGCCATCCATCGCTAGGCAGCTTCGCCCAGCAGCTGTTTGATCGCCATGTACTGGCGTTGCGTGACTTCGGGGAAAAACGTGGCGCGGATCAGGCCGGCGCAGCCTCGCGCGTGGTCGAGCAGCGAGCGCAGGTAGCGCCGGCCGCGGTGACTGCGCCAGCCGCGATTACCGTGCGGGACAAAGACGTCGCGGTCATCGGCATGGCCGGGCAGTTCCCAGGCAGTACGGATCTCGAATCGTTCTGGCAGAACCTGTGCGAAGGGCAGACGTCGATCACAGGCTTCCCGACACGGCGCACCGAAGAATTTACTTTGTACGCGGCCCGCCAGGCGTATCCGGAGTTCGATTATTTCTTCAGGGGCGGCTTCCTCGACGATTTCGACAAGTTCGATCCGCTGTTCTTCAAGATCTCTCCGGTGGAGGCCCGCACCATCGATCCGCAGCAGCGCCTGCTGCTTGAGTGCGCCTGGCAGACAATCGAGGATGCTGGCTACAATCCGCGCGCGCTGTCGGGATCGTTGACTGGAGTCTTCGTCGGCGTGGCCACGTCCGAGTATGCGGACATCCTGACCCTGCTGGCCAAAGACGATCAGGCACGGGATTTCACCGGCACGCTGTTTTCGGCACATGCCAACCGCATCTCGTTCAATCTTGATCTGCACGGGCCGAGCGAAGCGATAGATACAGCCTGCTCCAGCTCCCTCGTTGCAGCGCATCGTGCGGTGCAATCGCTGCGCAGCGGCGAATGCCAGCTCGCGCTGGCCGGCGGTGTCAACATCATCCTGGGTTGCGCTGCGTTCCTGATGTTCGGCGCGGCAGGCATGCTGGCCAGGGATGGGCGGTGCAAGTCATTCGATGACAAGGCCGACGGTTACGTGCGCGGCGAAGGCGTAGGCTTCGTGCTGCTCAAGCCATTGGCCAAGGCGATCGAAGATGGCGACAACATACGTGCCGTGATCAAGGGAACCGCCATCCGTCACGGCGGCAGGGCAGCGTCGATGACATCTCCTGGCGTTGTCTCGCAGGCCAGCCTGATCCGCCAATCGCTGGACGATGCAGAACTTGGCACCGAGACGATCGGTTATATCGAGGCCCACGGCACCGGCACACGGATCGGCGATCCGATCGAGATCAACGCGCTGCGCAGGGTGTTTACCGACAGCACGGCGGCTCGCTGCGCCATTGGCACGGTCAAAGCCAACATCGGTCACCTGGAGACGGCAGCCGGTATTGCAGGCCTGATCAAGACGATTCTCGTGCTTGAGCGAGGCGTGATTCCTCCGCTGGCAACGCTCGATACGGTCAATAGCATGATCAAACTCGAAGACAGCCGGTTGTACCTGCCTCGCGAGAAGCTTTCCTGGCAGACAGGTTCCGAGTTACCCCGCACGGCCGGCGTGAGTTCTTTCGGCATCGGTGGCGTGATCGTCCACCAGGTGCTGCAGCAGGGCTCGTGTTTCCAGCGCAACACCACCGCTGGCGCGCGCGCGGCCACGTATCCGGTCGTTCTGAGTGCGCAGTCCAGGGCTCAGCTCAAGCGCTATTGCACCGCGCTGCTCAAGCGGATCACCAGCGACGAGACGCTGCAGTTGCATGATGTGGCGTTAACCCTGGCCAGGGGGCGCGAAGCATTTCCCCACCGCGTAGCCATGCTGGCGACATCCCGACCGCAGCTGCTCAACCAGCTGATTGGGTTCATTACTGACGAACCGTCCAGCGATGTCGTCAGCGGCCATGCCGAACGCACGAATGCCTCCACGCCTGTGAGCGCAGCCTTGACGTCCGACAGTCCGCGCGCGGCGGCCGAGACCTGGGTCCGGGGCGGGCCGGCATCGTGGGATTCGCTATTCGCCGGAATGTCGTATCGCAAAGCATCCCTGCCGAGCTACCCGTTCGAGCGCGAATCGGTTTGGGTGCCCGGCAAAGTCATCCTGGTGACGGAAGAGGAAGCGGCGCTGCGCCGCGCACAGCGCGAGCCCGCACGGCCGGCCCCCGCCGCGCCGGGACCCGTGGCCACGCAACCGCCGCAGCAGGACACGGCGAATGTAAGCGCGGACAAATCCCGCACCGAAGTAGCCAGTCCGCCCGCCTTGCACGCGGTCGACGTGAAGCAGGCCGTTCTGGAGAACATCGCACGAGTGTTCTCCGAGACCATGCACATCCCCATGGAAAAATTGAATCCCACAAGCCAGTTCGCCGATTTCGGCGTGGATTCGCTGTCGGGGCTGCGCATCATGCAGCGCCTGCAGCAGGAGTATGGCAGCGAGCTACCCGCCGCTGCGGTACTGGAAAATCCGACCCTGCTGGATCTTGCCGGATTCATCGCTGAATCCATCGTCGCGGCTGATCGCGGCGACGTGTCCGTCGCGGCCGAAGCTCATGCGCCGCAACCCGCCGCGAACCCCACGCCGGACCCGGCAGCGCAGACGAATGTGCCGGCCAGCATGGCAAACCCCGGCGCCAAGCCTGCATCCCGGCCGCGCGTTTCCGTGCTGAACATCAAGCCGGGACTGGCGCAATACCCGCTGGTGATTCTGTGCGGACCTTCCGGTGACCTGACCTGGTGCATGCACTGGATTGATACGCTGGCCGAAGGACAGCGCGTCATCGGCATCGAGCTTGCGGGCTTTGGTGACGCGAACGCGCGCGAGCCGGTAGCGTTCGAGAACCTGTCTACTTTGGCCCGCGAGCTGGCCGAACCGCTGCGGGACATCGACTGTGGCGACGGGTTCCGTCTCGTCGCGTATTCCAGTATGGCAACGGTCGCCGCACAGCTGTGCGATCTGCCAGTCATCGGCAATCGCCTGCACGAGGTGATTCTGGTCGACCCTCAGCCGGGTGCCAGCGTGGATATGCCTCAGCTATTCGAGATGTATGCGTGCGCATGGGGTGCCGATGCGGCGCCGGAAGCGCAGGTAAGCGCCATTGCCGCGCGTGCCCGAAGCGGCGAACAACCCGCAGTGCTGGTTTCGGCGATGGGCGCGCTGCTGACGCAGCATGGACGTGTACCCATGCCGGCAAACATGCTCGACGCCTGGCTGACGCGGGCAGCCGGTAACCTGGCCCAGCTCAACGCACTGCTGGCCGCCACCCTCATCAAGCCGGCGCCATATGCCGGCGCGATGACGGTGATCGAGTCGTCACTCAGTCCGTCGGATTATGTCGCGCAGGCCTGGCCGGTTGCAGAGGCGAACTACCGGCAGATTGATCTCGAACGCCGCATGCTGGTGAGCCGGTCCGCCCCGCACAGGCCGCGATCGCGCGTTGAAACGAAGGCAAGTACCGGCACGCAGCATCTTCGCCCGGGTCTGGTGACCTTGAATGGCACCGGTCGCCAGGGGAACATCGTTTGTTTTCCGACCCTGTACGGTGACGCAGGCTACGCGACCAGCCTCTCGCTCCACCTGGGGCGCGACTATTCGATGTATGCGCTGGAGCAGTGGCTCGGCGCCAGGGCGTTGACCTATCCCACGATTGAGACATTGGCCGGCGCTTTCGCCGATCAGCTATTGAGCAGTCCTGTCGCTGCACCGTATACATTGCTTGGCCTGTCGTTCGGCGGCGTCGTTGCCTATGAGGTCTGCCATCAGCTGCAGCGCGCCGGACATCCGGTCGAGAACCTCATCCTGATTGATCCTTACATGCCGAACACCGATGCATTCTCGGTGTTCGGCGAGATGCGCCTTGAAGTCGACGGCAAAGATCTCAACCAGATTGGCCTGGCGGGGATCATCTTTGACCGCTGGCGTGTCAATCAGGTATTGGATTTCGAGTTGCTGAACAATCTGGCAGAGGAAGATCAGATCGAGGTGATGGCACGCCATCTTGCCGCGCATTCTTCGGCGAAGCTGTCTTTCACTGCGGCGCGACGGGTGATCGCATCACATTTCGCAGTCGACAAGGCGAACCGGCACGCCAATACGCGTTATCACCCCGGCGCGCTGCCCCGCGACGTTAACACGCTGATGATCATGGCCAGCCAGGGTTTCTACAATCCGGCGGTGTACGAAGGGCAACGGGGGGCGCACCACTACGAAGCCAAAGAAGAGCAGATCATCGGTCTCTCCTCGGATCCCACCAAGGGATTCAGGCCCTTCCTGAAAGGAGAATTCCGTCTCATCGAGTTTGCCTGCGATCACCTCTCCATGCCGATGCACCTGCGGGAATGTGCCACGGCGATCGATCGCTTCCTAGGCGACACGCGCGCAGCGGCTGCCACCCGCAAGCTGGTTCCTTCGGTTCGCGGCACACAAGGGGTGGCGTATGAAATTTAGTGGCTTTGTCTTTGCGGCAGAAGATAACTATGCCCATGCCGAGCGCTATGCGTTCCTGTTCAAGGTTGCCGAATACCTGGATCAGAATGGCTTCACTGCTCTGTGGACGCCTGAAAGGCATTTCCAGGAGTTTGGCGGCTCGTTTCCCAACCCGGCTGTGCTGTCGGCAGCGCTCGCGGCGCGAACGAACCAACTGCAGATTCGAGCCGGTTCGGTGGTGGCGCCTCACCATCACTCGGTGAGGATCGCCGAGGAATGGGCGCTGGTTGATCAGATTTCCAAAGGCAGGGCCGGCGTCTGCTTCGCGACCGGCTGGCACAAACGCGACTTTGTGTTTTATCCGGAAAATTACGAAAAAAGAAAAGAAGTGACATTTCGGAAAATCGACGAAGTCCGGACCCTATGGGCCGGGAAATCCCTGGGCTGTCCGATTGGCAACGACATTGTCGATATCAGGATCCACCCGCAACCCGTCCAGCAACAGATCCCGCTCTGGTTGGTCTTCAGCAGCGACCCGAGCATCTGGACCAAGGCCGGCGAGCTGGGGCTCAACGTGCTGGCTCTGCTGAACTCATGGAATTCAATCGAAGAAAACATCGCCCGGTATCGCGACGCGAGGGTGCGCTTCGGTCATGATCCTGCAGCGGGCATCGTAACGGTCGGCCTGCATACGTTCATCGGGACGGACAACAAGACGGTCAGGAAACTGGTAGAAGCTCCCCTGAAACGCTATCTCGCCAGTTTCCTGCTGGCCAAGAATGACGACAAGAAGCTCAGCTCGCAGCAGGCGCCGATGACTGACGCCGAGCGGGACCTGATCCTCGAGGGGGCATTCCGTGATCTGTTCGACAGCCGGTCACTACTCGGCGACCTGGAGAAATGTGGGCGGGTGGTGGAATCGCTGGAGCGCATCGGCGTGGATGAAGTTGCCGCGCTCATCGATTTCGGGATGGATTTTCCGAGTGTTCTCGATTCGCTCGATAACTTCAGGGAATTGAAATTCCGTTTCGACAGCAGGACGGCTGCAAACAGCGTTTGCGACGAGGCTGGAGCCGATAGTGACTTCGGCTGGTATTTTAATCGCTGACGCTTGATGTTCGGGGGGCCGCGCAGGGTTTTCCGCCGCGTGGCATGCCATTTATCAAAGGGATGCGCCAGACACCGCGTCCGGTGCACCAATGCCAGGAGTTTGGGGATGGACGTTGTAACGGTCCTGATATTGAGCGCGATCTTGACTTTCTTCGCCACCAATCGCTTTTCGGAATGGATGAACGTGGCCGCGGCCAGTCAGCCTGTTCCGGCACAACTGCAGGAAATCTACCAGCCGGATCACCACCAGCGGTCACGCGACTATCTGAAGCAGACGGCCATCTACGAATTCATCAAGAACTTTTCGGCGCTTGTTTGCGTACTGGCGTTCTGGTTCGTGGGAGGCTTCGCAGCGGCGGATAATCTCCTGCGCAGCTTCGGCTTGTCGACGCTGGTCGGCGGCACGATCTTTGTCGTGTCCTATGTGCTCCTCATCGATCTTCTCAAAGTGCCGTTCTACCTTTACAAGCTGAAGATAGACCGCGAGTTCGGCGTGGGGAAAACAACGCCGGCCCTGTTCTTTGTCGACTACGCCAAGAATTTCATAGGCAGGCTGGTGATGCTGCCACTGCCGGTATTTGGCATCCTGTGGATCTTCGAGAAGATGGGGAGCCAGTCCTTCCTTTATGTCTGGCTCTTCGTTTCCGTCTGCGGCGTATTCATTCAGGACGTGTTTCTGCCGCTGCTTGCACCGCTGTTCAACAAATACCGCTCGCTCGAAGATGGTGAAATTCGAACCGCCGTCGCCGAATACGCCAAGCGCGTCAACTTCCGGTTCAAGGACATTGTTGTCGTCGACACATCGCAGCGGACCGCGGTTGCCGGCGCTTTCCTGCGCGGCTTCGGCAACAGCAAGAGCATCGTCCTGAACGATAACCTGATTCGCAGCGTAAGCCGTGACGAGATGGTGGCGGCGGTCGCTCTGGCCATCGGCAGGGACCGCTTCGACAACTGGTTCCTGGGGTTGATCGGAACCGTTGGCATGATCGGCATCATGTTCTACCTGATGTCGCTGTTCATCTGGGAACCGGGCATTTTCCGTGCGTTCGGGGTACAGCAGTCGGTCTACCTTGGGTTGGTCTTTTTCAGCCTGGTATTCCCGCCGGTTGAGCTCGGGTTCTCTATCGTTCGCAACTACATGTCGCGCCGTACGCAGGCGAAGGCTGATGCTTTCGCTGCAAGCACGACCGGTAATCCAGACAGCGTCATATCCGCGTTGAAGAAGCTCTCCGTCACCAGCCTCGCAAACCTCACGCCCCATCCGGCCTACGTGTTGCTCAATCACGCCAAGCCGCCGCTTGCCCAGCGTCTTCAGTCGATAGCCGGTACTCGTTACAGCTCCGCGGCAACAGAGGCGAAGGATTTCACCGATCCGCCATCGCTGCCGAGGGAGGCTTCCAGCAGAGCCAGCTGATTCCTGAAGCCGTAACCGGCGACCGGAAACTGGTGTGTCTCGCACTCACCCTGCGGCGGCTGCAGTGAATGGGATGGGGCTGTCGGGCGATCCAAGGATCGTCCGAGCAGCTTGCAGGCCGTTCAGAGGCAGCGCGAAGGTTTGAGTGAGGAAGGATTGAGTGAGTTTGCGCGCCGGGTAAGCGCAGCGAACTCGAGGTTCCTGCGATGCGTCCCCTTCGATTTACCCGGGGGGACGGATTTTCGTCTAGCCGCTCTTGATCAAGCCGAGCGCCACCGGCAGCGCCGCCTGAAGAATCGGCTTCTTGAAGCGGCGCGGCAGCAGCAGGAACACGACCGCCGCGCCGGCGATCACCCACGGATTGGTCAGGGCGCGTCGCGTCGGACGCTGCTTGACGGCGTGCGCACAGGCCACGAGACGATCATCGAGCCGGCAGGCAGCGACGTGCACCGCGTCAGGCGACGCGTTACCTCTCATCGAGCACCTCCAGCAGGACGCCGAGGCGGCGCCGGGTCTGGATAAACGTCAGGCGATCAAAGCGAACGTAAGCGAACCCGCCCGCGGCGATGGCAGCCATCAGGCCGATGCCGGCCGGTAGTGCAGTCGCGGCCCATACCGGCCAGCCGACTTCGCGCAAGCCCAGCATGGCGCCGCCAATGAGTGCGGTGAACACGACAAAGACACCGAACGCGGCAATACCGGCGGCGACCAGAATCCGCGGCAGGTTTTCGCGTGCAAGGTCCCCTTCCGTGCGAACCAGCCCGGCCCACGCGCGCAGGATGGGCACCGAATGGCGCCCGACGATCACGACGCGCGCTGCCCGGTCGAGCAGCGAACGCGCGGCGTCGGACCGTTCGGGCGGAGCCGGGGACTCCATCAGCGGCGGCGCCTCAGCAGCAGCGCCAGCACGAATCCGATGGCACCGGCGATGGCCAGCCCCTTCAGCGGCTTGGCGCGCACATAGTCGCTCACGCCTTCCTGGGCATCGGCGAGCGCATCTTGCGCCGAAGCCACGGCATCGCGCGAAACCTCCCGCACCGCGTCGGTCGCCTCTGCCCAGGCAGCCTTGCCCGCCTTGATGGCGTCGTCCAGATCGTCGCCAACGCCGTACATGGCTTCCTCGACCTCGTCGTGCACCGACTCGATGCCATCCTCCAGGTGATCGGCCGCATCCGCCGCGGCGTCGCCAATGTCATCGCGCGCTGCGGAAGCGCCAGCGCGCGCCGCATGCGCAGCGCGACGCGCGTGCGTTCCCACCGTGTCGCCGACGTCGTGCAACGCATCGGCCGCGTCGCCAGCGGCGCGCCGGACTCCGTCCCGCACGCCCTCGGCGCCTTCGGTGAGGCTGTCCTTGATGTCGCGCAGCGCGGCTTTGCCCTGTTCGAACGTGTTCTTGCGATCTGCCATGATTTTCTCCTTAGTAGGGCTGGGATTGAGCACGGGTTGTGCCAATGCCCTCCGTGAGGTATCTCGCGGCGTGCCATTCGCTCCCGCATGGCCACGGCCGGACAACTGCCCGATGCCCACGCGACAGGTCGTGCACGATGCGATGCCGGGGCGGTAGCGCGTGCGAGAGCGCCATCGCGAAGAACTGGGTCGGCCGTAAGCGTGGTAATGCGCATCCACCAGCGCGCGCGGCGGTGTTTGCAGCGAATTGCACGATGTGTGACCGTGCAGACCACTCGCGGCAGCAGGCGGTCCATCGACTGCCCGCCGCCGGGTGCTGTCGGCGCTCGACCGCCGGCAGCACGCCGCCTTCGCCAGTGCACTCAGGCCAGCGTGCGCACCGAGGCTTCGCGGTCGAACTGGCGCGTGGCGGCGGCCTCCAGGAATACAGCCGTTCCGGCCAGCGGCACCACGCCGTCGTCGGCCTCGACGCCAGCGGCCAGCAGCAACGCTTGAGCGCCGGGCGAGAACGCGATCGCCTTGAGATGGCCGAACGCATCGCGCACCCAGTCGACTGCCGCGGCTTCGCGCGCGAGCTTCGCGCCGGCGGCGTCGGATAGCACCAGCGCGACGGCATCGAAGACCAGCGACGGCGTACCGGCCAATTGCCCGTCAGCCGGCAGCCAGGCTCCCTTGCTGCCACGCACACCGCCGATTTTCGGCGCGACGATCTTGACTTGCGCGCCTTCTGCCTCGATCGCCTTGCGCAGCACATCGACGGCCTTGAGGTCGCTGCCCTCGTCCACGAGGATGCCGATGCAGCGGCCCTCCAGGGTGTGCTTCATGCGGCCGATCAGTCGCAGCGCAGGTGACAGCGCCATATCCCGCGGCTCGACCGCGGCGGCCGGCGCCGGCGGCAGGGCCGGCAGCCCGAGGCCATTGGCGACGCGCTGGGCCAGGTCCGCATCGATGTGGCGCAGGTGCCCGACGACGGCCTCGCGCACGTGCGGCGTGCCGACCTTCGACAGTTCGAAGACCAGTGCCGAAGCCATATGCGCCTGCTCGTGCGCGGTCTGGCTGCGGAAGAACAGGCGCGCCTGGCTGTAGTGGTCGGCGAAACTCTCGGGACGCAGGCGTCCCTTGGCGCCGGGGTCGCCCTCGGCCGCAAACGAACGGAAGCCGCTGCGGGATTCGCGCGGCGCATCGGCCTGCAGCGAACTCGGCTCATAGTTCACGCGGCCGCGCGGCACCTGGGTTTGCATGTGTCCGTCGCGCTGCAGGTTGGCGAATGGACATTTCGGCGCGTTGATCGGAAGTTGGTGGAAATTGGGTCCACCCAGGCGCGACAGCTGCGTATCGAGATACGAGAACAATCGCCCCTGCAGCAGCGGATCGTTGCTGAAGTCGATGCCGGGCACGAGATTGGCTGGGCAGTAGGCGACCTGTTCGGTCTCGGCGAAGAAGTTGTCGGGCCAGCGATCCAGCACGAGGCGGCCGATGACGGTCAGCGGGATCAGTTCTTCCGGAATCAGCTTGGTCGGATCCAGATGGTCGAACGGAAAACGCGCCGCGTCGTCCTCGCTGAACAGCTGCACGGCAAGATCCCATTCCGGGAACGCACCCGACGTGATCGCCTCGAACAGATCGCGGCGATGGTAGTCCGGATCGGCGCCGGCGGTCTTGACCGCCTCGTCCCAGACCATCGACTGCAGGCCGAGCTTCGGCCGCCAGTGGAATTTGACAAAGGTGGATTGTCCCTGCGCGTTGAGCAGGCGGAACGAATGCACGCCGAAGCCTTCGATCATGCGCAGTGAGCGCGGGATCGTGCGGTCCGACATCGCCCACATGATCATGTGCATCGATTCGGGCGTCAGCGAGATGAAATCCCAGAACGTGTCGTGCGCGCTGGCCGCCTGCGGGAAGGCGCGATCGGGTTCCATCTTCACCGAATGGACGAGGTCCGGAAATTTCATCGCGTCCTGGATGAAGAACACCGGGATGTTGTTGCCGACGAGATCCCAGTTGCCTTCCTGGGTATAGAACTTGACTGCGAAGCCGCGCACGTCGCGCGGTGTGTCGATCGAGCCGGCACCGCCGGCCACGGTGGAGAAGCGCACGAAAACCGGGGTGCGCTCGCCGACCTGGGTCAGCACCGCTGCGGTGGTGTGGCGCTTGAGCGACTTGGTGAGTTCGAAATAGCCGTGCGCCGCCGAGCCGCGTGCGTGCACGATGCGCTCGGGAATCCGCTCGTGGTCGAAATGGGTGATCTTTTCCCGCAGGATGAAATCTTCCAGCAGGGTCGGGCCGTTGATACCAGCCCTCAGGGAGTTCTGGTTGTCCGGAACCGGGATGCCCTGGTTCGTGGTCAGCGGCGGATGATCGCCGGCTGCGCTGCGGTGCAATTCTCCACCATTACCGATGGTGTCGTTGGTGGGCTTGGCGCGACGGCCAGTCGCCGGCGCTGCTTTCTGCTTGCTCATGAGGTGTCCTCCGTGTCGCGGGCATCCTCGGCGCTACGACGTGCACGACGCGTCAAGCGGCGACTTCAGGGCGACGCGAGCGGCCGCGCCGGCGCTGCCGGCGTGGCCAGCGCGAGCGCACTTCAGATTCCGCCGAGGCCGAGGCCGAAGTTCACCTTGAGCAGGATCAGGACTCCGAACAGCGCGAACAGCGCCGCGGCGACGAAACGCATCTTGCCCAGTGGAAAGCGCTGCGCGAGTTTTTCGCCGACGAGCACGGCCGGCACGTTCGCGGCCATCATGCCCAGCGTCGTGCCGATCGTGACCAGCAGCAGGCTCGAATACTTCGCACCGAGCGCAACGGTGGCGAGTTGGGTCTTGTCGCCCATCTCGGCGAGGAAGAACAGCACGAGCGTCGTCAGGAAGGCGCCGTGGCGCGAAACGTTCTGCTTGCTCTCGTCGAGCGTGTCAGGTATCAGCGCCCAGGCCGCGAACGCAAGGAAACCCAGGCCGAGGATCCAGCGCAGGGTATCGGGGCTCAGTGCGCGCGCTACGGAATCGCCGACCAGCGCGGCGAGCAGGTGGTTGACGATCGTCGCTGCGAAGATGCCGGCAATGATGGGCCAGTGCTGGCCACGGAATCGTGTCGCGAGCACGAATGACAGCAGCTGCGTCTTGTCGCCGATCTCGGCGATCGCAACCAGCGTGAAGGAGGACAGAAGGGCTTCCACGAGAGACTCCAGGGCCGGCGATGAATGAACCAATGACCCTGCGATCCATCGCCGGCCCCGGCTTGGACTACAGAGTCAAAGGTCTCACTATTGCCGCCGACGCCATGGTCTGTGGACCAAGTCTGTTGACGTCGGCTCCTTCGTTGGAAGGCAGTTACTCCCCAATGACGCGGCGGAGCATAGCGAGGACATGCGCGGCCTCGCAAGCCGACGTTGGTTGGGGTCTGCCTGGCGGCCTGAGCCGTTTGCACGGCGCGGCGAAGGATCCGGACACGAGGGGCCGTACGCCATCGCACCTGCGAGGCGGGCGCCAACGCCGTTGCGAACGAGTCTGCGCCGGGTCTGCCGGACGATGACGCTTCGTATCGGCACGGCGTTATGCTTGCGGGATCGTCTGCGCCGGAGAGAGTCAGAGTGAAGATCCGCGTCGTTTTTCATGCCGTACTGCTGTTTGCATCCGCTTTAGCGACAGCGGCGCCGCATGCGCCGAGCCGGGTCCTGCCCGAAGGCGATGGCCCCTGGGTCGTCACCGCCTACTTCACTTCGGATACGTCACTCAACCGGCTGCTGAACCGCGCCGCGCCGTGGAAAGTCGATCGCGCCGCGGGAAGGCTGACGATCGAAGTCGAGGATCGGCAGGCCTATCGGCAACTGCTCGACGACGGCTTCTCGGTCGCCATCGATCCCGAGCTGACCGTCGAAACCTATGCGCCTGTGAAACGCAATCCGCTGCAGATCACCGGCATTCCCGGGTTCGCGTGCTACCGCACCGTCGAGGAAACCCAGAACACCGCCGACCAGCTGGTGGCCCAGGCGCCGCAGATCGCGCAGATCGTCGACATCGGCGACAGCTGGAAGAAGACCCAGAACGCGGCGCAAGGCTACGACCTGCGCGTGCTGCGGCTGACCAATCGCAGCATTCCTGGGCCCAAGCCGGTGCACTACCTTCAGGGCGGCATCCATGCGCGCGAGTACGTCACCTCGGAAACCGTCACGCGCTACGCCGAATTCCTGGTCTCGCGCTACGGCATCGACCCCGATGTGACCTGGCTGCTGGATTCGCAGGAAGTCCAACTGCTGCTCAATGCCAATCCGGACGGCCGCAAGGTTGCCGAGACTCAGTCCACGCGCATGCAGCGCAAGAACCGCAACGAGAATTTCTGTCCGGCTGGCGGCACCACCGTCGGCGTCGACCTGAATCGCAATTTTCCGTTCGACTGGGGTGGGGCCGGCAGTTCCGGCACGATCTGCAGCGATGTCTATCGCGGCCCGAGCCTGAACTCGGAAGTCGAATCGCAGGCCATCATCGCCTACTTGCGCCAGATCTTTTCGGACCAGCGCAACGAACAGGCCGGCGTCGACCTGACCACACCGGTCTCGCTCGACGCCGAAGGCGTCTACATGGACATCCACAGCAACGCGGCGCGCACCTGGTGGCCCTGGGGCAACGTCGACGGCGTGCTCGCGCCGAACGCGACGCAGCTGCAGACGCTGGGCCGCAAGATTTCGTTCTTCAACCGCTACGTGCCGGAGCAGTCCAATGCCGGCGGCGCGATCGGCGGCGCGACAGACGACTTCACCTTCGGCACGCTCGGCGTTCCTGCCTATACCGTCGAACTCGGCGGATCGTCCTTCTTCCCGAGCTGTACCACCTACGAAGCGACCATCGCCCCGGACAACATCCAGGGCTTCTATTTCGCCTCGAAGGTGGCGCGACGGCCGTACCGGTTGCCGGGTGGCCCGGAGCTCCTCGACGCGGCTGCCGAGCCGGCGACGATCGCGGCGACCGGCACCGTGCAGCTCACGGTCCGCGCCGACGACACGCGCTACAACACCGCCTCCGGCACCGAACCGGCGCAGGCGATCACCCGCGTCGACGTGTTCCTGGCACCGCCATGGAGCAGTGGCGCGACGCCGATCGGATCGATGTCGCCGCAGGACGGCAGCTTCAACAGCACGATCGAGACGGCGCAGTGGAGTCTGCCGGGATCGATGCTCCAGCCCGGTCGCCAGCTCGTCTATCTGCAGGCGACCGATGGCGCCGGCCAGGCCGGTCCGGTCAGCGCGGTGTTCGTCACGCTGTCCGGAAGCGATGTCATTTTTGCCAGCGGCTTCCAGTAGAAGCGCGACACGCTCGCGATAGCCTCACGCGGTGAACCGCGTGCGGTGGTCGACGAGGGCTCTGTCGTGTCCGAACGCGACGCAGCGAACTGTCCGATCGCCGCCGCTGCTGCAATGCGATTCGATGCGGAAGATTCTTCCATTCGTGCACGCGCGAGAGCGCCAGACAGTCGCTGACCGTCGGGTGATCGCGTACCGCCTGCAGCAGCAGCGTCACAGGCCGCGGCGTTGTCGCAGACCCGCGTGTCCCGACACGGCAATCTCGCCATTCGCGCGTCGGATGCGCCGATGTAGAGATTCGGCGTCTGCCGGACGTTCGGCACCTTGGCGTCGGGTTGGCGAAGCCTCTCGCGGTATCCGGAATCCGCTCGCCTGTACTGACTATCGCGTTCGTGGCGCACCCGTCATGCGCCGCTGCTGCCGCGCGACGCCCGATGGCGTGCTGGGCTCGTTCTTCTGTACCCAGGGAGAGTCCGACAGCATGTCTCCGGCCAGGGCGAGAATCTTGACTACCTGGGGATCGGTGGCCCGCCTCTCGGTTGAGATCGCGTAGTAGCGTTCGGTCGGACCGTCGATATCGCCCACGAACTCCACGCCATACTGCCGCTCGATTTCGCTGCGAACGGCGATCGGCGCCGGGAATGCGCCCGCGCCCGAGGCGCCGAAGGTCTTCATCAGGCCACCGTCGTCGAACTCCCCCACGATACGTACCTTCAGGCGGTGGAGTTCGAGCCAGGATCGTAGCTGCTCGTACATCACGCTATCGCGGCCGGGCACGACCATCGGTGCTCCGTCGAGCGAGGCGGGAAAACCTCGCCGCAACCGCTTCGCAAGGGCGCGCGGGGCAAAGAGCGCGATGGTCGTATCTCCCAGCACATGATTGAAGGCCTTCACCGCACTCCCGCCCGGGACAGGCCGGTCGGCGATCACCAGTTCCAGGCGATGCAGCGCCAGCTCCGCGAGCAGGACGTCGAGCCGCTCGTGACTTGCCGACAAACGAATGCTCTCGTTCTCCATGAGTGGCGCGAGCAGCCGACAGGCCAAAGAACGCGGCACGGCGTCGGTAATGCCGACCCGGAACATTCGGGTTCGCCCGCTCGGCATGGATCGGACCTGGGCTCCCAACTCGTCCACAAGTCCAAAGATCTCGTCAGCGTAGGAGTAGGCGACGCGGCCCGCATCGGTAAGTTCCAGGCGTCGGCCGACCTGCTTGAGCAGCGCTACGCCTATGTCGAGTTGGAGATCGGCGATCTGGCCACTGAGTGTCTGAGGAGACAGCTCGAGTTTTTCAGCTGCGCGGGAGACTCCGCCGAACCGCGCGACGGCCCAGAAATAGCGCAGGTGCTTGAGGTTCATGGTTCGCTTTTTTCGATCGAATGATTCCAATGTAGCAGATTGATCGAACCGATCACGTCCCTCAGTCTGGTCTCCCTCGACGCGGAGACACGACCATGAAGACGAGCATTCTCGGCCACGGTATCGCGCTGACTGAGGCGATTCGCCAGTACGCGCAGCGCCGGATGGCAACCGCCCTCGGCCGCTATCGGCAGGTGCTGGAATCAACCTATGTGCGGTTGGCTGACGTCAACGGTCCCCGCGGCGGGGTGGACAAGCACTGCGTCATCGAAGTGCGCGGTCCCGCGCTCGTCCCGATCGTCGTGCGTGAGCGTGACACGGACCTGTACGTCGCAATCGACCGGGCCGCTGGACGTATCGACCGCGCGGTGGCTCGCCGCCTGGCGCGCAGTCATGCGCTGGGAATCCGGCGATAGCAGCCAAGTGGCGACGGGCACGCGGGACAGGCAGCAATCCGGCACGCACCGCGCCACGGCGCGGCGGGGCTCGCCTGACCGGCCCCGAAGGCCGGATCAGAAGCGCAGACCGTGCTGGGCACGCGTAGCAGGTAACGCGCGCACAGGGGGGGCACGTGCCCGCAACCCATCCGACGATAACTGACCGAATTGCGCCTACACACATCCAGAGAACATAAAAACCATGGAATTGTCCGGACTCCTGATCACCCCGTTTTTAGGCCAGCCTGCGTGGCTCTGGCTCAGCTTCCTCGTACTGGTCGCGCTGTTGCTCGCCTTCGATCTGGGCGTTCTGCATCGTACGGAACGTGAGATTCCGGTATCCGAGAGCCTGTGGCTCTCGGCGGGGTACATCGCGGTGGGACTCGCCTACGGCGGGTGGGTCTGGTTCCAGCTGGGTGCGGGGTCGGCGGCGGACTATTTCACGGGCTATCTCGTGGAGAAGTCATTGTCGATGGACAACGTGTTCGTGATCGCGATGATCTTCTCGTATCTCGCCATCCCACGTGCGCTTCAGCATCGCGTGCTGTTCTGGGGCATCCTCGGTGTGATCGTCCTGCGAGCCATCATGATCGGACTGGGCGCGACCCTGGTCGCGCAGTTCAGCTGGGTGCTCTACCTCTTCGGCGCCTTTCTTCTGCTGACGGGCATCAAGATGCTCATCGTTTCGGCCCAGCCACTGGATCTGGAAAATAGCCGGGTGCTGAAGTGGCTTCGCCGCCGCCTGCGCGTGACGGATACGCTGCATGGCAACCGCTTCTTCATCCGGTCTGCGGACAAGCACGGTGTCCTACGCCGTTACGCGACACCTTTGTTCCTGGCGCTGGTCATGATCGAAACGGCCGATCTGATCTTCGCCGTGGATTCTGTGCCCGCGATTTTCGCGATCACGCAGGATCCGTTCATCGTCTATACCTCGAACATCTTCGCCGTCCTCGGGCTGCGCGCCCTGTACTTCGCGCTGTCGGCCATGATCGAGCGCTTCGAATACCTCAAGTACGCGCTCGCGCTGGTCCTCGTTTTCATCGGCTCGAAGATCTTCCTGGTCAATATCGTCGGCAAGTTTCCCGCATGGCTGTCGCTTGGCGTCACGCTCGGCCTTATCACTGCAGGCGTGGTGTTCTCCTGGGTCAAGACGCGCGATCTGCCGGCCGCCAAGGGGGCTGTGTGATGCGGTCCGCCGCTGGGAACGAGGCCGCAAATTCTGAAGGGGTATCGACCACCGCGCAGACGATCGTGTGGTACCCGACAGGCCGGCAGTGGTTCGCGGCCATCGAGGAGGCGATCCGTTGTGCAACCTCGTCGATCGTTGCGGAGTTCTACATCTGGTCGCCTGGCCGGCTCGCTCAACGGCTGGAATCCCGGTTGGCCGAGGCAGTCGGCCGAGGCTGCAGCGTGCGGCTGCTGATTGACGCCTACGGCAGCGACGGTGCCGGCCCGGCTGTTCGCCGTCTCGAGCGGATGGGAGTCCAGGTAGCGTGGTTCAATCCTCGGAGGTTCATGCGGCTCACATTCCGCAACCATCGCAAGCTCGTAGTGGTCGACCGCAGCCACGCATTCATCGGCGGCTGCAACGTAGGTGACGAGTACGACGGTGACGGCGTTGAGCAAGGCTGGCGTGACCTGGGGCTGTGCATCCAGGCCCCGTTGTGTGTGGCCGTGCTCGCGCGTTCGTTTCAGCGCATGTGGGACATGGCGCCTTTCAACCAGCTGCCGGGCAGCGCGGCGATGCCCGAGGGCGCGCGGGGCGCTGACTGGGAGCTTTTTTTTGCGGGCGCCGGGCGCGGAGGCCGGCGCTATCGCCGTCAACTGCATCGCGATCTGGGCCAGGCCCGCCGAGTCGACGTGCTCGCCGCGTATTTCGTTCCGACGACGCGAGTGCGCGCCTTGCTTGGCAGTGCCGCACACCGTGGCAAGGTTCGAATAGTCGTACCGGCAACGAATGACGTGACGATCGCGCACTACGCGTCGCGGCATGTGATGGACCAGCTCTCTACCGCCATAGGCGTGTACGAGTATGTCCCCGCGATGCTGCACGCCAAGCTCGTCGTAGTCGACGAGGTGGTCTATGTCGGATCCGCGAACTTCGATCCGCGAAGCCTGCGCATCAACTTCGACGTAATGCTCAGGATCGTGGACACCGGGGTCGCGGCGCAGGCGAGGGCGATCGTGGAGGAAATCCTGCACCACAGCCGGCCGTATCGAATCGATCCGCCGGGACTGCGCTTGCGGTTCTACCGGCGTGTCGCATACGCCGCCATGGCGTGGCTCGATCCGCTGGTGGCCCGCCGAAAACTCCGTCTGCTGGCCTGAGGAGTCCGTATGCAGACCATTGAACTGTTGCTCACTCAAGATTTTCTTGGAAAGGCCGTCTGGCTCTGGCTCAGTTTCGTCGGAATCGTGGGAGTCCTGCTGACGTTCGATCTTGGCGTGTTGCACCGGAACAACCGCGCCATCGGCGTGCGGGAGAGTGTCGCGTTGTCCATCGGCTACATCGCCCTGGCGGTGATCTACGGTGCCTGGGTGTGGTGGTACCTCGGCGCCGATCCGGGCAAGGAGTACTTCACGGGATTCCTGATCGAGAAAACGCTTGCGATCGACAACGTCTTTGTCATCGCAATGATCTTCTCCTACTTCGCCATCCCAGCGGCGTATCAATATCGCGTGTTGTTCTGGGGAATCCTGGGCGTCATCGCGATGCGTGCGGTGATGATAGGCCTTGGTGCTGCGCTGATCTCCCGTTTCGATTGGGTCATGTGGATCTTCGGCGCCTTTCTGTTGCTCACTGGCGTGAAGATGCTCTGGATGGTGGGCAAGCAGCCGGACCTTGCGTCCAATCCCCTCATCGGGTTCCTGCAGAAGCGGCTTCGCATAACCCATGAGCTGCACGGCAGCCGGTTTTTCGTGCGCGCACCGCAGGACGGCGCCGCTTCCGCGCCGATGGTGTGGTGGGCTACGCCGCTGTTCCTCTCTCTGGTGCTCGTGGAGTTCGCAGATCTGATATTTGCAGTCGACTCGGTGCCGGCCATTTTCGCCATTACGAATGACCCCTTCGTCGTGTACACGTCCAACATCTTCGCGATCCTCGGCCTGCGCGCCTTGTACTTCGCACTGGCAGCGATCGTCGACCGCTTCCACTACCTCAAGTACGCGCTGGCCCTCGTCCTGATCTTCGTCGGCGGCAAGATCTTCTGGGCTCAGGTATACGGGAAGGTCGACCCGGCGATCTCGCTCGGCGTAACCGGAATGCTGCTGGGAGGCGGCATCGTCTACAGCCTGTGGCGCACCCGCAAGTCCACCGCCGTCCCTTCGTCGATGTCACAGTGAGGAGTCGACCCATGCATCACTCGAAACATGCCGGCCGCAGTGTCGTGGCGATCCTGCTGGGAGCGGCCGCTCTTGTCGTGCTGCTGGTTGTCGTCATAGCCGCCGTTGCGCTACAGCGGTTCTCGGCTTGGGGGTCGACGGCGCTGGACAAGGTCACGGATGCCACGAACGCTGCAGTGTCGCAGTCACGAGACGAGGCCGCGCGCGCCGTGACGGAAGCCAGGCAGCGACTGGCCAGTACACGGGATCGCGCCACCCAGGCTGCTGCAGAACCCGAGCAGGCGCTGAATAGTGCGGTGGATGCGGCGGCCGACAAAGTGACACGCAGCCTTTCTGCCGCTGCGGCGGCGGTTTCCGGCGATGTGGCGTCGGCCAGTCAGATTCTCGACAGCGTTGCAGGACCTGATCCGCAACCATGGCCAACCGATGCTCTCCTGCGGCAGACTCACTATCTCTCGACCGCGACGGCGACCGAGTATCGCTACATCTCGACGATGCCGGATTTCCCACTGGCCCGGCTCCGTGAGCTGCTAGTCGGAATGGGATATGTGGAGCATGTCATTTCGGAGCGCGATGGCGCACTCGAAGCGTTGTATCGCCGGGATCAACAGTTGCTCCTGTCCGCATCGAAACAGGCCGATGGCCGGCTGCGCGTCGACGTGCGGGAGATGCCTGTGGCTCCATCATCCCCGTGATCCCGGTGCCGCGAGTCGCCGTGCCCGGCACCGGGTGTCGGCCATCGCTGCGCTGTCTTGCCAGGGCCGGCCATGAACTTGTTCATCGATAATCTCGTCTCACCGCTGGTTCTGGCCTTCCTGCTGGGTTTTGCCTCCCAGGCCGCTGGTGGGAACATGCGTCTGGCGGAGCCTGCTCGCGAGACGATCGCCATCTTCCTGCTGCTGGCCATTGGCCTCAAAGGCGGCGAGGCGCTGTCGCATGCGCAGTTGAGCATGCTGGCTTTGCCGCTGGGCACTACCATCGCGGCTGGCCTGGCGACGTGCCTGTCCGCATTCGCAATAGCGCGCATCGCACTGCGGGCTACCCGCCACGATGCCGCCGCGATGGGTGCCCACTATGGCTCCGCGTCGGCCGTGACGTTCATCGCGGCATCTCAATTCGTCGCTGATCGAGGCACGCCGACCGACGATTGGATGAGCGCATTGCTTGCCGTGCTCGAAATTCCGGCGATCCTGCTGGCGGTGCTGCTCGTCAAACGAGGCTCGTCGCAGATTTCATCGACGTTGCGGGAAGTGTTTCTTGCCCGCGCGAGCGTCCTGCTGCTGGGCGGACTGTTGATTGGTTTCGTTTCGGGGCCTTCGCGGGTAGAACCGGTCATGCCGCTGTTCAAAGGGCTATTCCAGGGCGTGCTGATGCTCTACCTGCTCGACCTCGGGGCGATGGCCGCGGCTGGCCTGCGCAGCGTGCGCGGGTCGCTGGGGCGGCTGGTCGTATTTGGGATCGCTGTGCCGCTGCTACATGGGTGCATCGCGACCCTGCTCGGCGGAGCATTGGGCTTCGCGCCAGCCAATGCAGCAGTCTTCGGAACGCTGGTCGCCTCTGCGTCATACATCGCGGCCCCCGCAGCCGTTCGTACATCGATACCGGAGGCAAACGTCTCGATGTGCATTGTGGCCGCGCTGACAGTTACTTTTCCCTTCAACCTGCTGGCGGGAATCCCACTGTTCTATGCCCTTGCTACTGCTGGATAGGTTTTCCAGCAGCGGGCTTCGCAGTCAATCGTTACCCTGAGTTGACGCCCCGCCGTTCATCCACAGATCCGCATCTGCGTACTTCACTCATCAGGGGCTGCCGTCCCATGAACGAACACCGCGGCTCGACGCTGATGCGTCCGCGGCGTCGCGGACACGCTCGCTTTGCGCATTTTTTCCTGACAGGAATGCCGACCAATCTGCGCTAGCACTCGCAGTGATGGCAGGCGGCACCGGCGTGAGGTGTGTCGCCGAAAAGCGACTGGCCGAATGAGAGGCGGCCCCTGCGCAGGGAAGTGCGCGCCAGTCACCGTCTTGTCGCAAGTGACTGGCCGCCCGTGCCAGCGAACAGGTTTGCGCGATGCTCAGGTGGCCGTCGTCGAAAGAATCCGTCCGGGCCGAGGGCGCGAATTACCGTCAGGAACGCGCGCTTGGCGAGCGGTAAAACTGAATATTGCGTTTGGTAAAAAAATACTGGTATACGAAGACCTGGCCGCCTTTGCGCATTGGACCCGTCGCCGGCCGGCCCGTCGGCGACACGGCACCGGCCGCGCAGTGGTGGATTCCGCAACTTGCCTCCGAGGGTTTGGACATGACCAGCACGCCATTCACGGTTGCCGACTATCTGCTGACGAGGCTCAAGCAGCTCGATGTGACTGAGGTGTTCCAGATTCCCGGCGACTACGTCAAGCACTTCACCCAGGCGCTGGAGCACTTCGACGGCGTGACCGCGATCGGCGCGATCAACGAACTGGATGCAGGCTATGCCGCCGACGCCTACGGCCGCACGCGGGGCCTGGGCGCGATATCGCTGCAGTATGGCGTGAGCACATTCAGTGCGCTGAACGCGATCGCTGGCGCCTACGTGGAACGCAGCCCGGTGGTAGTGATCAGCGCCGCGCCAGGCGCGGACGCGCGGCAGATCGGGTCCATGTACGGCGTGCTGTACCACCATTCCACCGGTAACCTGAACGCCGACGAAGACGTGTACCGGCACGTGACGGTGGCCGCGGAGACCCTGTCCACGTCAGTGGGCGCGGCCGAGAAGATCGATGCCCTGCTGGTGGCTGCGCTGACCCACCGCCGGCCCGTCTATATCGCCTGCTACAAGGAAGTCTGGGGAGAGCCGTGCCCTCGGCCCGCGGCAGCAAGGCTGCGCGCGCATATCGCGCGCAGCGAGCCGCTCGCGCTGGAGAACGCGGTGCAGCAGGCCTGGACGCAGATCACGGCGGCGAAGAAGCCGCTGATCTTCGCCGGCGTGGAGGTGCTACGTTTCGGCCTGTCCGACCTGCTGCAGCAGCTCATCGACGCCAGCGGCATGCTCTACACCACGACGAGCCTTGGCAAGACGGTCCTGGACGAGCAGGGCGACAAGTTCATTGGGACCTACTCGGATGCGGCCTCGATCGGCAGTGTGCGCGAGTGCGTGCTGGAAGCCGATTGCTTCCTCACCCTCGGCACCATCATCACCGACGACTATCTGTGGTTCGTCGAGAACAAGTACGCCGACATGGTGCTGGCCACGAGCGAGGAAATCCGCGTCGGCTACTTCAAGTACTCCGGCGTGACGATGAAGGATTTCATGCAGGCGCTGCTGCAGCGCTTCCGGCTCGCCAAGGCCACGTATCCGCTGACCTGTGTCGCGCCGCCGCAGCCGCATTATCCTGATCCCTGGGCTGCGAACGACGATCCGAACGTTGGTCATGATTCACAGGCTTTGACCTACAACCGCTTCTTCCAGCACGCGATGAAATTCCTGCGCGAGCGCAAGCTGTTCGACCAGATCGTGATGACCTACGGTGTCAGCTCGGCCATGTACGTGGCGACCAACGCCTACGGCCTCGCGCAGAACAGCTATATCTCGTCGGCCGCCTGGCAATGCATCGGTTTCGAGACGGGCGCGGCCAGCGGCGCGCAGCTCGGCAGCGGAAAACGCGCCTGGGCGATCGCCGGCGATGGCGGTTTCATGATGGTGTGCCAGTCGCTCTCCACCTTGGCGCGCAACAAGCTCAACGCGGTGATCTTCGTCATGAGCAATGCCGTCTACGCGATCGAACAGGTGTATGTGGACATCACCTCGTTCGAACCTGGCCCGCAGCACCAGTTCGACTCCTTCGATCTGCTGCCGCAGTGGGACTACCTCGCGCTGGCCAAGGCCTATGGCGCACGCGGGTTCCGCGTGACCACGCTCGACGAACTCGATCGCACGCTGCAGGCCCTGCAGTCGCTGCACGACCAGCCGGCGCTGGTGGAAGTGGTGATTCCGCAAAAGGATCTGCCGCGCCAGATGTACCGCCTGGGCATCGAATAGCCCGCCAGAGCCTTGCGTGCAAACCGTCGATTCCGCGTCAGCCATGGGTTTTCAAGGAGCAGCATCGTGACCGCAAAGACCTATTCCATTTTCGGCGCCGGCGCCGCCGGCCTGTATACGGCCTGGCGCCTGCTCAACGGCGAGGCCAAGGATGCCGCGAGCCGGCGCAAGCTGCTGGCGAAGGGCGATACGCTGGAGCTGTTCGACTGGGGCCAGTACGATTTTTCCAGGCGCCATCCGGGCACGCGCGCGGCCGGCGCACGCGTGTGCACCTGGCACTACGAGAACGACCCGAAGAACTCCTACCTGGAACTTGGCGGCATGCGCTATTCCGACTGGGATGGCACACCGCAGGGGCAGGGGCACCGGCTGGTCACCACGGTGATCGCAAAGCTCGACCTCGACAAGGATTCGGTGCCATTCAACGAATCCACCAATCCGCTGTTCTTCCTGCGCGCGAAGAACCTGTTCCTCAACGACATCAGCTCGTCCAACCCCGCGCCGTACAACGTCGACCACTATGGCGCATCCGCCCAGCCCGACAACGGTTTCTCGATCGTGGAGAACCTTGCCGTCACCAGCGATTCGGGTCCGCAGACGCGGCGCCAGTGGTGCGATTTCTTTCGCAACGGACGCATCAATGTGGAAATGTCCGATACGTCGGTGTTCCAGAAGGGCGACATGCTCAAGGATATCGGCTACTGGAACCTGATGTTCGACCAGCTCGGCGGGGAGGGCTTCAACTACACCGCCGACGGCAATGGCTATACCTCCAACGTGATCAACTGGAACACGGCGGTGGCCATGAACGCGAACAACGAGTTCACGCCAGGCAACGAATACAAGACGCTGACGCACGGCTATTCGAGCATGTTCAACGCGCTGTTCGACGCGGTGGAGAAGCTCGCGAAAGCGAAGGGCGTGCGCCTGGACTACCAGCCGAATACGCGCCTGCATTCGATCCTGCAGATCGATGGCATGGTCCACTACACACTGGCCACGCGCGCCCGGCCGAACAAGGCCAGCGACCGGCGTGTCACCGACGCAGCGTGGATGGCCATGCCGCCGGCCGCGCTGGATCTGGTGGCCCAGGCCACACGTTACATCGAGCACGACGGCGTCGACGTGCTCAATCATGAAAAGGTGCAATTGTTCCTGCAATCGGCCGTGCTGCAGCCGTCCTACAAGGTCGGCATGTTCTTCGACGAACCCTGGTGGTTGACCCAGGCGACCTACGCACCGCAGCTGACCGGCTATGAGATCACGCAAGACGTGTTGCGCGCGCTCGCGAAGCAGAAATTCCCGGGGGCCTGGCTCAAGGCGATCAAGGCAAGCCCTGCACTGATGGAGCAGCCGTTCTCGAGCCAGCAGGCTTTCGTGCAGGCGGTGCAGCTGTGCATCGCGCAACGCTTGAGCATCGTGCAGGAACAGCAGCTGCTGCAGGCTGCCGAGCGCAATACCATCGGTCCCAGCGTCACCGACCTTCCGATCCGCCAGGTCGTCTACTTCGGCCACAACGCACCCAGCGCAAAGGCCCGAAAAGTCTATGGGTTGCTGGCCAGCTACGACGACGAAGCCTTTACCAGCTTCTGGCACGAGCTGGAGATCGGCACCGACGGCCAGCGCACCGTACCGGATTCGGCCAACCTGCAGCCTCTGGTCGGCCCGCGCAAGGCGCCGCCGGTCATGGTGAAGATGCTGCGCAAGCAGCTTGCGAGCGTACATTTCGGGCCTCAGGCCGATTACACCGCGGTGCCCGAACCGCTGGAGACCGCCTACATCGACTGGTCGCTGCCGCCCTTCAACGCCGGCTACCACGCCTGGGCCGCGCACTACGACGTCTGTGAGGTGCAGCAGAAGATCCGCAAGCCCTCGCAGCTCATCGACGGCACCGACGCGAACATCTTCGTCGTTGGGGAAGCATTCTCGAACGACCAGGCCTGGGTCGAAGGTGCTTACTGCACGGCCGAGTCCGTGCTCAACGATTTCTTTGGCATCAAGCCGATCATCGACGACGCGGACTATCCGTTCATCTGTGCGTGCTGAGCGCGGCGTATTGCGTTGGACGCCCAATCGCCGGAGGATCGCGGCCTGCTTCCTTCCGGTGCTTGCACGATGAACAAGGCAATTGGCGAAACAGATAGCGCGGGTCGGCGTGATTGCCCGGTACTGCTGCGGCGACTGGCTGCAACGGTCCTGCTGCTGGCTTCGGTAGCCTCCGCGGCAGCGGATCCGCCCAAGGCCGCGCCTGCCGCGGTCGCGGCTCCGGCGTCGTCGCCGACGGCTGTCCGGGAGCGGCAGGCGCAATCATCGACCGACGCCGAGTATCGCCTGCCAGGAACCTTGCGGAAGGATCTCTCGCTGGATGACCTGCGTCGCCGCTTTGGCGTGGCCAATGTCACCGTGACGCAGATCGACGGCGCCGAAGGCGAAACCTTCCGCGGGATCGTGCTGTTCCCCGACGACCCTGCGCGGCGCGCCGAGATCTTTCCGCAGGACGACGCAACCCTGAGCGGCATTTCATCGATACGCGTCTCCGGCACCACGTCACGCTGGCAGCTCGACAATGGCCTGCGACTCGGCATGACGCTGGCCGAACTCGTCGCGGCCAACGGCAGGCCCGTGAGCTTCAGCGGCCTTGACTGGGACTACGGCGGCGGCATCCGCGACTGGCACGGCGGCCGCTTCGCCCCGCAAGACCGCAGCACGGTGTTTGTCGCCGTGGGCCTGACCCACGGTGACATCGGCGCAGACGACAGCATCCCGACCGGTGACAGCGAATTCCGCAGCGACGACGCTCGCTATCCGCGGCAGGGCAGGATCCTGTTCGTCGGGCAGCTGATGGTGTCGTTCCTCGAGGCCGATGGAGGCTGACCCGGTGCTGGCGAAACCGCGTGATGCGGGACTCGTTGCGCGCTGGCGCAGTGGCGCGGGGCCTGGCGCATGAGTGAGGAGCTTGCCGCCACCAGCGACGGCGTTGACGTCTGGCTGGCGTTCTACGACGAGATCGACGATGCGGCGCTGCTCGAGCGTCTCGGCACGCTGCTCAGCGCCGAGGAACGCCGGCAGGAAGCATGCTTCCACTTCGCCGACGACCGCAAGCGCTATCGGGTCACGCGCGCGCTGCTGCGCACGACACTGTCGCGCTATGCACCGGTCGCGCCGGAGGACTGGTCGTTTGCGACCAATGCCTATGGTCGCCCGCATATCGCGCAAGCGCATGGCGACGCGGCGGACATTTCCTTCAATCTGTCACATACGCGCGGTCTGATCGCCCTCGCGGTCACGCGTGGCCGGGCCGTCGGCATTGATGTGGAATACCTCACCGTGCGCCAGGTGTCGACCGGTATCGCCGATCGGTTCTTCGCCCCGATCGAGGTCGAGGAACTGGCTGCGACGGCGCCGTCACGGCAGCAGGACCGGTTCTTCGAGTACTGGACCTTCAAGGAGTCCTACATCAAGGCGCGCGGCATGGGCCTGTCGATACCGTTGGACAAATTCAGCTTCTGTTTTCCGCACGAAGCGGCGGTGGAGCTCGCGGTGCAGGCGGAACTCGGCGACGACGCCGCGCGCTGGAATTTCGTCCAGTACCGGCCGACGCGGGACTATCTGCTGGCGCTGTGCGTCGAACGAAGAGAACGCACACGCGCGCTGCCGCGAGTGACCTTGCGCAAGGCCGTGCCCATGGCGCAACCGGAAGACGTCGACCTGCAGGTGCTCAAGATCACCGTGTAGCACGTCGTGGTAGTGCCAAAGTACCCACGATGCATGGGTTCACCTTGTAAATTTGTTAACAATAGGCGATACGGTTCGCCGTCTCGGCAGGGCGGTCCGTTACTACGAGTGCGCCGCAACTCGGGTGCTCGCGCGGTGCTGCATGTGACCAACCTGCCTTTCGGGTCCGCCCATTGCCTTCGGCCTGCTGACCGCGCTGTAGCTCCTGCCCGCGCGCTGGAAGAAGCACGAGCTCTGATCTGTCGATGAATACACGCTCATGAACGCCACAACCGCGATCTCGCCGCAACGTCCGGCCCTGCCGGCCGCGACGGCCGACTTCCTGCAGCGTGCCAAGCAGCTGCTGATCAACAACCGCTGGGTCGATGCCCAGTCTGGCGCGCGCATACCGGTCAAAGATCCGGCGCGCGGCGAAACCATCGTGCAGGTCGCCGCGGCCGCGGCCGCGGCCGCCGATGTGGAGCTCGCCGTCGCCGCGGCGCGCACGGCATTCCGGCGCTGGTCCACGCAGCGGCCGACGTTCCGCGCGCGGCCACTGTTCAAGCTGGCCGACCTGCTTGAGCGCCACGCCGCGGAATTCGCCGAGCTGGAATCGCTGGACGTCGGCAAGCCGCTGATGATCACGCGCATGGTCGCGCCGAACCCGTGCGCTTTGGCTGCTACCTCGTCGACGGCTATGCCGAATTCGCGATCGTCGACAGCGGCGCCGACAACCGCGTCCCGGCAATCTTTTCGTTCCCCCTATTCGACCAAGCCCGGCGGCGCAGGTGTCGGGCTGCTGCTGTGGCGCAAGATCGGCCAAGTGCCACGGGCAGGTGAGACTGGACAATTGCAGCGACGCAACCGGCGCAGCTGAGTGTGCCGCTGTCCCGCTGCGCCCAGCGCGTAGACGCTGGCGCGGAGGTGCGTGCGGTGGCCAGATGGCCGGCGGCGATTTGCACAATGCGATTCCGCGTGTCTTGCCTGTTGCACACGCGATGGCCTTGCTTGCACACTCACCCGCTTTGCCGTGATAGATGCGGCGACCCGCAGGAGCGCACGATGGCCCCGAATCTGGTTGTGACCGGCCTCGGCGTGGTGTCGGCAATCGGGCAGGGCAAGCAGGATTTCACCGCCGCGCTGTTGGCCGGGCGCAGCGCGTTCGGCGTGATGCAACGGCCCGGCCGGCGTCGCGACGACGTACCGGTGCTCGGCGCCGAAATCGCTGAAATCGCCGTGCCACCGTCCATTCCCCGCCAGCTGCTGCGTACGGCCTCGCTGTCGGCGACGGCAGCATTGGCGGTGGTGCAGGAAGCCTGGGATGAAGCAGATCTCGGCCAGCTCGATCCGCAGCGAATCGGTCTGATCGTCGGTGGTTCCAACGTGCAGCAGCGCGAGCTGGTCAACCTGCAGGACAGCTACCGCGAGCGCATCGCGTTCCTGCGGCCGACCTATGCCTTGTCGTTCATGGATTCGGATCTGTGCGGGTTCTGTACCGCGCATTTCGGCATCCATGGACTGGCCTATACCGTCGGTGGCGCATCCGCCAGCGGCCAGCTTGCGGTGATCCAGGCGGCGCAGGCGGTGGTGTCGGGTCAGGTCGACGCCTGCGTCGCCGTCGGCGCGCTGATGGATCTTTCGTACTGGGAATGCCAAGGCTTCCGCGCGATCGGTGCAATGGGTTCGGACCGTTTCGCCACGTCGCCGGAACTGGCCTGCCGTCCGTTCGATCGCGACCACGACGGTTTCATCTACGGCGAATGTTCCGGCGCTATCGTGATCGAGTCGCTACAGTCGAGCCGGCGTCGCACCGCCGCACCGTACGCCACGTTGGCGGGTTGGGGTCTCGCGATGGACGGCAATCGCAATCCGGATCCGTCGCTGCAGGGCGAAACGCGCGCGATCCGTGCCGCGCTCGCGCACGCGGGTTGTCTGGCGACCGCGATCGACTACGTCAACCCGCACGGAACGGGCTCTGTCGTCGGCGACGAGACCGAAACGCGCGCGCTACGCGAATGCGGACTGTCCCATGCGCATCTCAACGCGACCAAGTCCCTGGTCGGTCACGGCCTCAGCGCTGCGGGCACAGTGGAGGTCATCGCAACCCTGCTGCAGATGCGCGCCGGGCGCTTGCATCCGACCAGAAATCTGGATAACCCCATCGACCCGGACCTGCGCTGGGTCGGGCCGGCGGGCGCCGCACAGCAGGTCGCCAATGCGCTGACCTTGAGCATGGGTTTCGGCGGCATGAATACCGCGCTTTGCTGGCAGTCATTGTGAATGATCCGCCGCCACGGCGCGTCGCCGTTTCGCACGAGCAGGTGTGACGTCGGATCAACGCGCCGGTCGCGGCACCCGCGCCGGACTTCGCGCACCTGGAAACCCTCGAGGTGTGTTTCAAGGTATCGGGCTGCCATCTGCAGTTCCACCGGCCAGAGGCGAACTATGCGATCAGCGGCCAGCCGGTGGACGAATGCACGCAGGTGCTCGCTGCCTGCGCGCCATCGGTCGGCGTCGTCGTGTTCAGCGGGTTGCCTGAGGTGTTGTATTTCGCTGTGGATTTCCTCGAGGTGACCGTCGGCTGCGCGCCGGCGTATACCGCCCAGGAAGGACCGTGGCCGATGTGCGACCTCTGGCTGAATGTAGCCAAGGTCCGTTCGTGGTGAATTCCTACGTGCGCGGCAATGCGAATGCCGGCAGTCTCGACTTCATTGGCGCCAGCGATATCGTATTTGCCGACGAGTCGGCCCAGTTCTGTGTGTAGGAACTGCTGTTCGGTCTTGTGCGGCCTGTGTGCTGCCATTCCTGATGCCGCGCATCGGTTTCCAGAAAGCGCGCTACCTGATCTTGAGCGCTCACGCGATAACGGCGAGGAACGTGCTGGACTGGGGACTGGTCGACGCCAGCGATCTACTGCGCATCATTTACCTGTTCGTTGCAGTCGGAGACGTCCACGCCATCTACTTCGGCGCACATTGCCGGCAAATCGAATCCGGCGTCGTCCCACGGCGAGCTGCAGGACATGGTGTTCTTCTGAGCCCTCACGAACTGATCGGTGTACCGAGCCGGCTGCTCAACTGCTGACCTGCACTCGGCACGTCGTTGCTGACACCGATACGCGTCGTGGTATGCGTGTTCCCGGTTCGATATCCACTGGTACTACGCCTTCACCGTCGTCGCCGTGCTCCGCGCCGTCCTGCTGCGCGCGTACTGGCCCAGCTACCGCCCGATTCTGGACGCGTATCCACTGCTTGGCCTTCGGCTGCCGGCTCGCGGGCAGACGCTGGCGCCATGTCGGCCAGTCGGTGTAGCGATCGTCGAGTGAGTGAATGAGCCTTCCAGCGTGAGAGGTGCGCTGGGAGGCTGCTGGCTTCACGATTCCGTGGCCGCCGCTGGTAGAAGATCAATGCATGCACGGCGTCGGACCACACACGAGCGTTGCAGACAGGCCGGACCATCGGCAAGTACGCATCCATTTGGTGGGTCGAGTGTGGCAGCGCTGAAGCTGCGTCGGCTCGCCAGCGGCGGGCTCAGACCCGGCGCGGCCACGGCCGGCGGCGGCCCGGTGGCTGCGCGGAGACGCTCATGAGGCCGGAGCAATCCGTCACGTCGTGCCTGACTTCGGGCAGTTCGTCGAGACGTCGCTGCAGCATCTTGACCTTGAGCGGATCGACCGCGATGACGTTCTGTACCGCCCAGTCGGGGTCGACGGCAATCCGGCGATAGCGCCGTGTCGTCGGTTCGAACAACCAGATGCAACTGCGGTGGATGTCGATCGCGCCGTACAGGCCCGCATCCAGGTGCAGCACGTTCTGCAGCCACTCGCCGAGGTCGGCGCGGCTGGCCGACGGCTCGCAGGCATCGAAGGTCAGCACGTATTTCACGTCGAAATTCGGGCTGAAAAAGATCACCTGGCCGCGACGCGTATCCGTGACCGTGTACTCGCCGTTCCAGCCCGGCTCGAATCCATGGGGGTTGAGCAGGCCGGTCATGACTTCGCGCGCCGAACCGGAGCTGCGATCGACCGTGACCGCGCGGCCATGGTGGAACAGGGTCACGAAGATGCTGTCGTGATGCTGATAGCAGGCATTGTTCAGATGCACGGCGGTCAGGGAGGTCGGCAGGCCGAAGCCGTTCCAGTCGCGCGGATCGTCGACGACGATGAGGTTCGGCGAACGGGGGCCCCCGTCCGGTGTGCCGCGGCGTACGCGCATGCCGGCCGGTGATACGTCGTAGCCGTGGTCCCAGGCGTTCCAGGTCCACGTCAGGTTCTCACTCGCCAGATCGAACTCGATCACGGTGTCAAAACCGGTCGAGACAACGAGCAGGCGCGAGTGGTCGGCCGAGAAATAGACCGAATGCAGCTGCGCAAACCAGGGGTTGCGGTAGACGTGGATGACTTCGGCCTGCACGTCGTAGACGCGTACCTCATCGCCGGCAGCCACAGCCAGGCGCATGCCGGACTGATCCAGGCCGAACGGCTCCTTGACGGGCATCTGCTGCACGAAATTGTTGCGCAGCGCCCAATGGACCAGCAGGCCTTCCCGATACGGGCGCGGTGTGCGTCCGCCGAGGACCTTCATGGGCTGGCCCTCGCGCAGGCGGCTGCGCATGATTCGGTTGAGCGCGCGCTGCTGCTGATGCTTGACCGTGAATACGAGGTCGAGATGGTTGCCCAGGGTCTCGTCCGAGGTGTAGTCGGACAGACGCTGGTATTCGCAGGCGTGTGATCTCATGCGCAGGGTGGACAGCATCTTGCGCCACCACCCCTCGCGGGGAAGCTGGACGGCTCGCAGGACGCGTCTGAGCATGAGGCCTCGCAACTCGCCGATCGGGAATCCTGCGGCAGGCCCGGGCTTAGCGTCGCCCGCAACACCACAGCGATCCAAAAAACAGAAGGCCACAAATCCGCTTTTCCACGAACTCAGGAATGCAGGCATGGCAAAAAACGACTGGCGGCTTCTGGCTGAGCCATCAGGCTCCGTCCGCGACGGAGGCAGCAAGAAGCCGCGTACGACCTAACCCTACACCAGGAATTGCGACAGCGGCAAGCGCGCACTATGCGCCAATGATGCAAAACCTCGTGCGACCATTTGCGGTATTCGCGCTGCGTCGGGTCTGATCCATGTGGCATCCGATCCGTCGCTTGCCGGCCGGACCTAGGCACTGCACCCGCCAGCCGCTACGCTTCCCGAAAAACGTAGCGCCAGAGCAGGACAGCGAATTGCCGCCGGGATGCCTGCGACGATTCCGCTCCGTGCTGTGGCCTGCCTGCGTCAGCCGCCATCATCGATGTTTTCAGAGGAGCCTCGCCCGCGCATGAAGAGGGATGCCATTTCCACCGCCCGCCAGTCACGCCGTGCGCCCGTTGCGCGATTCGATAGTCTGCCGCGATTCGCGCAGCCATCGTCCGTTTGCGGCGCTACGTCGGCGTGGCCGGGTTTGCTGAGCGGGTCGCCGCCCGGCGTGACCAGCGCGCTGCATGCCTGCACCCATACGGGCGGCGTCGAGGCCGCACTGCGGCGGAGGAAGGCTGCGTGAACGCACCCGTCAGACCGCGCATCGTGTTCGTCTTTTCCGGCCAGGGAGCACAGTACTACCAGATGGGCCGGGATCTCTACGAGGCGCACCCGGTTTTCCGGCGAGTGTTCGACGAGGCGGAGACCGTCGTGCAGGAAGCTGCCGGTTTCTCGCTGCTGGGCCGGGTCTTCGGCGCGCCCGCCAGTCAGCCTATGGATGACCTCGCGACCACGCACCCGGCGCTGGTCGCTGTCGGGCTCGCGCTTTACGAAACCCTGCGCAGCGAAGGCGTGACGCCGGACCTGCTGCTGGGCAGCAGCCTCGGCGAGCTCGTCGCCGCCACTGCCGCGGGCTGCTGCACGCCGGCGACGGCACTGCGCTTCGCCGTCGCGCACGCGCGCTGCGTGGTGGAGCATTCGGCAGGCGACGGCGGAATGCTCGCGGTGCTGGGGCCGCTGACGACGTTGCAGCGGCTCGGCGACGGCGGGCGCGAGGCCTATCTCGTCGGGGAAAACTTTCCGGGCCATTTCACGATCTCGGGAAGCAATGCGGTGCTTGCTCGCATCGAGGCCGAGCTTGCCGCTCTGGGCGTCACTTTCGTGCGACTGCCTGTGCGCACCGCTTTTCATTCGCCGCTGGTGCAGGCGTCGACTGCACCATTCCTGGCCGCGTGCAAGCAGTTCGAGTTTGCCTGGACGCCACGCATCCCGCTGGTCTCGACACTGACCACGGGTCGTGTCGGGCGCTTCACGCCCGAGCATTTCGCCGCCGTCGTGGCTGGACCACTGCGGTTCCGCGACACGCTGCTGGCGCTGGAGCGCGAAGGGCCTGCGTATTACGTCGACTGCGGGCCGGCCGGCACGATGGCGACTTTCGTGAAGCACAACCCGGAAGCCAGTGCGCGCTCGCTGCCGTTCCCGATACTGACGCCATTCCGCAATGGACGACGTAACCTCGACAAGCTCATCGACCAGTTGCGAGCGCAGACCTGAGGCCACGAGCCGACTCGTTCTCGGCGCGGCGCCTGGGCCTGCCTTGCGCGCCGTACCGTTGACCGTTGCCGGTGGACCGCTCGCATGCTGTCGTGACAGCATGCGGTACGCGTGCCCAGACCACGAGCGGGCCGCGAGCCGTTCACTTTCCGATGCCCAGCCAGGACGCCGCCGGCGTAGCACATGACCTCGTCGCAGCGTGACCCGATGCCCCGGCCCTCCCTGTTCGAACGCAGGCTGCGCGAGGTTACCGTCGCCGACGCGCGCGGCGGCGCACGCGTACATGGCGCCTTCGGCGAATGGCTGGACGGTGCCGGCGGCGCCTGCGAGCAGGCGAGGAATCTCGGACCGGACGGGCGGCTCAGCACAGTCCGGGCACGCGCAGGGATCGCCGCGATGGTGCGTGCGACTGTCCGCCGTCCAGATGAGCAGGAATCTGCATGAGCCAGCCGCCGGGGTTGAATGCGCCGCTCACGCTGGAGCCCGGCGAGGTCCACGTCTGGTACTGCTGGACCGCCCAGTGCTTGCAGCGTGGCTTGGCCGACTACTACCGTTCCCTCCTGAGCGCCGAGGAAAAGGCGCGCCTGCTGCGTTTCCATTTCGAGTATCTGCAGCACGAGTACCTCGTTACACGCGCGCTGTGTCGCATCACGCTGTCGCGCTATGTGCAGAGGCATCCGGCCGACTGGCGCTTTCGCGTCAATGCCTACGGCAGGCCCGAGATCGACATGCCCGGGGACTTGGCGCCGCTGCGCTTCAATCTTTCCAATGCGCGGTCGCTCGTGGCTTGCGCGATCACGCGCAGCGCCGACGCGGGCGTGGACGTGGAGGAAACGGACCGCCCGGGAGAGACCGTGGGAATCGCGGACCATTTCTTTTCGCCGACCGAAGTGATTGCACTGCAGGCCCAGCCGCCGGAGCGTCAGCGTCAGCGATTCTTCGAGTACTGGACCCTGAAGGAGTCCTACATCAAGGCCCGCGGCATGGGCCTGTCGATACCGCTGGAGCAATTCTCATTCGACCTGGACCAGGGCATTCGCATTCGCTTCGACCCCGCGCTGCAGGACGATCCGGATATCTGGCAGTTCGAATTGCACCAGCCCAGCGCGCAGCACCAACTGGCGATCGGCGTGCGTTGCGGCCCCCGGCCACATGCGATTCATGTGCGCGAGGTCGTGCCGGCACCGGAGCTTCTGGGCGCGGCGCGCTGAGCCGATCGCGTTGGACGGACGTGACGCCGGTACGTGACGCCGGTACGTGATGCCTGGGTGTGCGGGGCAGCGCAGGCGCTGCGTTACTAGCGCAAGCCGGTGAGCTTCAGCCCGGATGATGGCGATAGCCCGCAGCCGGGTATCGCATCGCACTGCGGTTTTGACGATGATGCCGTTCCGTTGGCCATGTGTGGAGAGAACGAACGTGAGTAGCAAGGAAGAGATTTTCAGAATCATCGTCGGGCATGCCCAGGAAGTGGTGCCGGGGCTCGACGCGCATGCGTTCCAGCCGGCCGATTCGCTGCGCGCGCTCGGCGCCAACTCGGTGGACCGCGCCGACATCATCATGATGACGCTGGAATCGCTGGGCGTGCGCATTCCCCTGATCGACCTGGCGAAGGCTGAGAACATCGGTGAACTCGCCGCGCTCATTCATGCGAGAGCGTGAGCCGCTGATGATGGCGGTGTGACGTCGCGGTGGCGGAAAGGCAGGGCAGGGCAGGCCTTCCTTTCGCGTTGCTGGATGGTCCGCATGCTTCGGCGCGCGGCAGCCGATGCCGATGCCGATGGAGTCGGCTGACGCCGTGCGGTTGCAGCCTGGCGTGCTGGACGTCGGCATGCTGCGCCGCCGCGTGCCTGGGGGCGTGACCGGGTATGCGTCAATCGGTCGCAGGGCGCACGACAACCCGACAGGGCACTTCAATGCACTCACACGACTGGCTGGGGCATGTGCGCCGCCAGTCCCCCTGGCCTGATGAGGAGCCTGTCGATGTCGAAGCGATCCGGTGAGTTCAATCTTGGTGTTGCTGGCGTGCTGCTGTTGGCCAGCGTGGTGGCGCAGGCGCAGGTGACTCCCTGCGTGAAAGACGATCTCGGAGCCGTGCCGCCCAAGTACAACGTGGACTTCCCCACCGACATCCAGCCCATCCTCGATGTCGCATGCGCCGGCTGCCATACCGGCGGCGGTACCTCGGGCGGGTTGAACATGAATGTGGGAGCGGCGTTTGGCAATCTGGTCAACGTACCCGCAAACAACAGCGCAGCGAATATGCCGCGCATCACGCCGTTCGATGCGGCAGCGAGCTTTCTGTTCCAGAAGATCAACTGCACCAATCTCAACGAAATTCCGGGTACGCCGTTCGGTCGCCGAATGCCACGTTCCGGTCCTCCCTATCTGAGCGCCGCCAACCAGGCACTCATACTCGACTGGATCGAGCAAGGAGCGCGGGCCGCCCGCGATCCGGACAGGATCTTTGGAAACGGTCATGAAGGCCGGAATTGATCAGCCCCGGCAGCGGCGCATGCCCGCACTACGCGGTGAGAAGACGCTCGCGGCTTGCGCCAGCGCGTTGGATCGCTTCCGAGGCATACGCGAGTACGAGGTAGCGTAGCGATTCGAACATCCCGGTTTCTTGCGCCGCGGCACGTCGTTGTGCCTCGTCACACGGCGAAAGCTATCCGGCATTTCTCGCGCGAAGACTCGTGGGCCGGCACGCCAGCGCTTCCATGGAATTCCTCGGTGAGGACGCAGGCCCTGGGGCGGCGGGCGGATTGTCCGGTGCGTCCTGCAGTGCGTCGATGCGTCCGCGTGACGCTGCGACCGGCAGTCGCTGAGGCATTGGGTCGCAGGCGCGGGGCGTGCGACAACCGGTCACACGCCGGTCTCCGGGGTAGTCGCTACGCTCGCACGCTGCCCGAACCCCAGGAATCCAGGCCATGCGTGTATCGCTCACCACCCACCGTCGCAGCGGGTCGCTCGCGGCCGCCATCATCGCAGTACTCGTGCAGCCGGCCGGTGCGGTCGTCACGGACACGGCCGGCGACGAGTCGACATGGACAGGGGACGCCATCGTCGTCACGGCGATCGCGCCGAGCGGCGCACTGACCGTGGAGACCGATCCCAAGCAGCCGCGCCAGCCGGTACCGGCCAGCGACGGCGCCGACTACCTCAAGACCATTCCCGGTTTCGCCGTGTTGCGCAACGGCGGCACCAACGGTGATCCGGTGCTGCGCGGCATGTTCGGCTCACGCCTAAACCTGCTGACCAACGACGGCACCATGGTCGGCGCGTGTCCGGCACGCATGGACAACGCGCTGTCGTATGTCTCGCCGGAAACCTACGACGCGCTGACCGTCATCAAGGGACCGCAGTCGGTGATCTGGGGACCGGGTGGATCGGCCGGCACCGTGCGTTTCGAGCGGCGCACCGCGCCGTTCACCGACGACTCGGTGCGCGGCAATGCGTCCGCACTGGTGGGTTCGTGGGGCCGGCGCGATGTGGTCGCTGACGTGGCGGTCGGCAATCCGCAGTTCTTTGCGCGCGCTACGGCCAATCGCGCCGAGTCCGACGACTACGAGGACGGCGACGGCAACCGTGTGCCTTCGCGCTGGTACAAATGGAACACCGACGCGACCTTCGGCTGGACACCCGATGCCAACACACGGCTGGAAGCCACGGTCGGTGCCGGCGATGGCGAGGCGCGCTATGCCGGGCGCGGCATGGACGGCTCGCAATTCCGCCGAGAGAGCGCAGGTCTGCGTTTCGAGAAGGATGGATTCGAGGGCGCCCTGCGCCGCGTCGAGGCCAGCGTGTTCTACAACTACGCCGACCACGTCATGGACAACTACACCTTGCGCATGCCGGACATGCACGGCCCCATGCCGATGCCGGTCGCTGCAGACGTCGATCGCCGCACCACGGGTGGCCGCGTCGCCACGCACTGGGAATGGCAGCCGCTGAAACTCATCGTCGGCGCCGATCACCAGCGTAACCAGCACCGAGGACGCAGCGGCATGGGCATTGACACCTATGGTGCCCAGCCGTGGACACCGGATGCACGCTTCAGCAGTACCGGCATTTTTGCCGAAGCGACGATTCCGCTCGATGCGCGCCAGCGCCTCGTCGCCGGCGCCCGCGCCGACCGCGCCACGGCAACTGACCAGCGCCTGACCACAAGCGGAATGATGCCAATGCCGAATCCGACGGCGAACGAGCGCCGCCGCGAAACGCTGGGCTCGGGCTTCGCGCGCTACGAGCGCGAACTGGAGGCGACGCCGCTGGCGCTGTATGCCGGCGTCGGTACCGTCGAGCGCTATCCCGACTACTGGGAACTGTTCTCGGCCGAGATGGCCGCCATGGGCAGCGTCAATCCCTTCCGTGCCGTGCAGCCGGAACGCACGACGCAGCTCGACGTCGGCGCGCAGTACGTTGGCGAGACGGTCAATGCCTGGGCGTCACTGTATGCCGGTCGCGTCGACGACTTCATCCTGTTCCGCTACAGCGAAGGCGGCATGATGGGGCCGATGTCGCAGGTCGAGAACGTCGATGCACGGACGCGCGGCGGTGAACTGGGCGCTGCCTGGCGGGTATCGCCTCACTGGAAGCTGCACGGTTCGCTCGCCTGCACCTGGGCCGAGAACGCCACTGACGAGCGTGCATTGCCGCAGACGCCGCCGCTCGAGGCGCGGCTGAGCGCCGACTACACGCGTGGCGCGTGGTCGTTCGGCAGTCTGTGGCGCATCGTCGCGGCACAGAACCGCGTGGCGATTGATGAGGGCAACGTGGTCGGCCGCGACCTCGGCCCCAGCGCCGGCTTCGGCGTCTTCTCCCTCAACGGCGGCTATCGCTTTGGCGAGGCGATGCGCCTCACGGCCGGCATCGACAACCTGTTCGACCGCCGTTACACGGAACACCTCAATCTCGCGGGCGACGCGGCCTTCGGCTATCCGGCCGACCCGATCCGCATCAACGAACCCGGCCGCATGCTCTGGACCAAGTTCAACGTCACGTTCTGAAGCCGCAGCATTGCGATGGCGTTGAGCCGCTTCTGAACGACAGCGTCTGGCGTCTGACCCTTTGCCAGGTTTTTCTTCGGCAGAGAAAGGCAAAATATCACTATTAGTAAAGCTTTAAAAAATACTTGGCGACCTATTTTCCGCATGCGATGATCCGGCGGCCGGAGCAAGATTCGGTTCGATATCCACCGGGGAACAATGACACAGACGCGGCCAACGGCTGGGCGGGCGTCCGCTACGGCGCAAGTAGGGGATGATCCCGTCGCGATCGTGGCACTGGCCTGCAATTATCCTGGCGCGCCCGATATCGCGGCGCTCTGGCGAATGGCGATCGATGGCCGCAGCGCGATCGGGCCGGCGCCGACGGGGCGCTGGTTCGCAGCGCCGCCGCCGCGTGGCGGCTTTGTCGATGGTTCCTATCCGCAGGCGTTCGACGCACCGTTCTTCGACCTTTCGCCGGCTGAGGCGCTGGCGCTCGATCCGCAGCAGCGGCTGCTGCTCGAAACCGGCTGGCGTGCATTGGAGGAAGCCGGAATAGCGATCGAGCCCGAAGTGGGGAAGCCGATCGGCGTCTTCGTCGCGATCAGCACCACCGACTATCAATGGGCGCAATTGTGGAACCCCGGGGCGGGTCCGGTGGACCCGTTCACCGCGACCGGCCTGTCATTCGCCGCCGCGGCCGGGCGGCTTTCCTACAGCTTCGGCTTCACCGGGCCGAGCATGGCGATCGACACGGCGTGTTCCTCCTCGCTCGTGGCCCTGCATCAGGCGCGCCGCGCCATCCTCAACGGCGAGTGCGAGGCGGCACTGGTCGCGGGGGTGAACGCCTTGCTCACGCCCAATCTGTTCGGCTGCCTGGGCTCGATCAACCTGCTTTCGCCGGACGGCGAGTGCCGCGCCTTCGATAGCGCGGCAAACGGCTATGTCCGCGCCGAAGGGTGCGGCGCAGTAGTGCTCAAGCCGTATTCGGCGGCGCTGCGCGACCGCAATCGTGTCCTCGCGCTGCTGCGCGGCTCGGCAGTCAACCAGGACGGGCGTAGCGCAAGCCTCACGGCGCCGAGCGGCGTGGCGCAGCGCAAGGTGATCGCAGCGGCCCTGGCCGATGCTGGTCTGGCCCCCGGTGATGTCGACTATGTCGAGGCGCATGGCACTGGCACACCGTTGGGCGATGCGATCGAACTCAATGCGCTTGCTGACAGCTATGGTGCAGGCCGCGCGAACCCGCTGCTGATCGGATCGGTCAAGGTCAACATCGGCCATCTCGAGGCCGGGGCCGGGCTTGCGGGTGTGATCAAGGCTGTGCTGGCGCTCGAACACGGAATGGTTCCAGGCCATCCCCGGCTCTCGGCGCCGACTCCGCATCTCGATTGGACGCGCGCGGGCGTCACTGTCCCGACGGTCGCGACGCGCTGGCCGGCGAACGGGCGCGTCCGACGCGCCGGCGTGAGCTCGTTCGGGTTCAGCGGGACCAACGCGCATGTCATCCTGGAGGCCGCACCCGAGCCGCCGCTGCGCAGCGAGGTGACAGGCGCTGATGAGATGAGCGCCGTAGTGCTGCCGATTTCGGCGCGGAGCGCGGTGGCGCTGGCGCAAATCTGCGCGACGATGGCGGATTGGCTGGAGGCCGAGCCGCGCGACTTGCGCGACGTGGCATTCACGCTCGGCGTCGGGCGCAACGCGTTCGGCCATCGGCGTGCCGTGGTCGGGGACGATTCCACCACGCTCGCACGCGCGCTGCGTGGCGAGCCGGCGAAGACGCAGAACGAACAGTTGGCCGCGCTCGCGCGCCACTGGGAGGCGGGCGAGCCGGTCGCTTGGAGCCAGTTGTTCCGCGACGGCACGGCCCGACTGACGGCGCTTCCCGGCCACCCTTTTCATCCGCAGCGCTACTGGCCCGATACGGCGATGCCTGTCGGCAGCGCGGGTAGCGTCCGCGTCGAGGCGCCGCTGCCCGTGGCGCGCTCGGCCTGGTTGGCGCTCGTTGCCGAGCAGGCGCGCACCGCGCTGGGGCAGTCTTCGACCGGGCCGCTCGCACCCGATGTGCCACTGGTCGACCAGGGCTTCACCTCGCTGCTCGGGCTCGAGCTGCGCCGCGCCCTCGAGGCGCGCACCGGACGCCGCCTGCCGGCCGGACTGCTGTACGACTACCCGACGCTCGACCGCATCGCCGGGCTTCTCTCCGGCGGCGCGTCCATACCGGCGCCGCGCCGCGCCGCGCCGGTCGCCGAACCGGCGGCGGACGAAGGCGACTTCGACTTTCTCGACGGATTGTCCGCCGAAGAGCTCGCCGATCTCATTGACCGCGAAGTGGATCGTTTATGACTGACCTGCCCGAAAAGCCCGCGGACACGCTCAAGAAGACCTTCATCGCACTCAAGCGCGCCCAGGCGCGCGTCGAGGCGCTCGAGGCGCGGCGTACCGAACCCGTCGCGATCGTTGGCATCGGCTGCCGGCTCCCCGGCGGCGTCGACAGCCCCGATGCGCTGTGGGATCTGCTTTGCCGCGAGAGCGACACCGCGCGCGCCGTCCCTGCCGATCGCTGGCCGCAAGCCAGCTTCTACAGCCAATCGGCTGACACCTCGGGCCGCACCCACGCGGCGCGCGCGCATTTCCTGGATGGCGACGTCGACGCGTTCGACGCTCCCTTCTTCGGCGTCTCGGTCAAAGAAGCCTTGGCGATGGACCCGCAGCAGCGGCTGCTGCTCGAGCTCGCCTGGGAAGCACTGGAGGACGCCGGGATCGACCCGGCGTCACTCAGTGGTACCCCGACAGGTGTGTTCGTCGGCATTTCGAGCGACGACTACGCCCAGGCACACCGCCATTCGGGCCGGCTCGAGCTGATCGACGGCTATTCGCTCACCGGCACCTGCCTCGCGCCGGCTGCCGGGCGGATGTCCTATACCTTCGGCTTCGAAGGGCCGAGCATGGCGATCGACACGGCGTGCAGTTCATCGCTCGTCGCCGTGCATCTGGCCTGCCAGAGCCTGCGCAGCGGCGAGACCGACGTCGCGCTGGCGGCAGGTGTGAACCTGATCCTCTCGCCGGTATTCCACATCGCCTCGTCCAAACTCGGCACCATCTCGGCGGACGGGCTGTGCAAGACCTTCGACGCCTCGGCCGACGGTTACGGCCGCGGTGAGGGCTGCGGCGTGATCGTGCTCAAGCGGCTCGACGACGCGCGCGCCGACGGCGACCGCATCCTCGCGGTGATTCGCGGGTCGGCCGTCAATCAGGACGGCAAGAGCAACGGGCTGACTGCGCCCAACGGGCTCGCGCAGGAGCGCGTGATCCGCGAAGCGCTAGCTCGCGCGGGGCTCGCGCCCGAGGACATCGGCTACATCGAGGTACATGGCACCGGCACCTCGCTCGGCGATCCGATCGAAGTCGAAGCGATCGGGCGCGTCCAGGGCGGTCGCCCGGCCGATCGCCCGATCGTGCTCGGCACGGTCAAGTCGAACATCGGGCATCTCGAGGCCGCAGCGGGGATAGCGGGTTTGATCCGCGCGGTCGAGATCCTGCGCCGCGGCGAGATTCCAGCGCATCTTCATCTCGACAACCCCAGTCCGCATATCCCCTGGGGCGCCTATCCGTTCGAGGTCCGCACCGAGCGCAAGGCCTGGATCGGCGAAGGACCGCGCCGCGCCGGCGTGAGCTCGTTCGGGTTCAGCGGAACCAACGCGCATGTGATCCTGGAACAGGCACCCAAAGCCGTCCCGGCCGTGGCCGCAGCGGGACCGGTGGTGCTGCCGCTTTCGGCGCGCACCGCAGAGGGACTGGGCGAACTGGCCGCGCGCTGGCGAGACTGGCTCACCACGAGTGATGTCCCGCTGGCTGATGCGGCGGCCACCGCAGCGGCCGGGCGCAGCCATCTCGCGCAGCGGCTGGCGGTGGTCGGCGCGGACACACGCGAAGTCACGGCCGGAATTGCCGCGTTCCTCGACGGTAAGCCGGCGCGCAATCTGGCTACCGGCAGCACCGGCGCACGACCCAGGATCGCCGGACTTTTCACCGGCCAAGGTTCCCAATATCCAGGCATGGGCCGCGATCTCTATGACAGCGAGCCGGTGTTCCGCGCGACGATCGACGCGTGTGATGGCGCGATCGGCGACCGACTCGGCAAGCGGCTGCTCGACCTGCTCTACGGCGCCGACACGAGCGATGCCGAACTGCAGCAGACCGGCTTCGCCCAGCCCGCCATTTTCGCGGTCGAGCTGGCGCTCTATCGGTTGTGGGAAAGCTGGGGCGTCGTGCCGGATTTCGTATGCGGACACAGCATTGGCGAATATGCCGCGGCGCATGTCGCAGGGGTTCTCGGGTTCGAGGACGCGATCGATCTGGTCTGCGCGCGCGGCCGGCTGATGCAGAGCCTGCCGGCGGGCGGTTCGATGGCAGCGGTTTTCGCGAGCGAGAACGTCGTTGCGACGATGCTCGCACCGGGTGCCGGAGTCTCGATCGCGGCCGTGAACACGCCCAACGACGTGGTGGTCTCCGGACCCGAGACGGCAATCGCAGAGCTGGTCGAGCGGCTCGCAGCGCGCGATATCGGCGTGCAGCCCTTGAACGTCTCGCATGCCTTTCACTCCGAGCTGATGCACCCGATCGTGGCCGAGTTCATACGCCTCGCCGAATGTCCGGCGGGAGAAGCGGTGCTGCCATTCTTCTCGACCGTTTCCGCGACGCGCATGACGCCGGACATGCTCGGCGCGCGTTACTGGGGGGAGCAGATCGAGGCGCCGGTGCGCTTCGCGGCGGCCGCGCAGGCATTGGCGGCGGAAGGCGCGACGGTCTTCCTCGAATATGGCCCGGCGGTGGTGCTCGCCGGGCTGGCGCGACAGTCAGTCGAGGGCGAAGGGATCCAATTCCTCGGCTCGCTGCAGCGCGGCGGCAACGGGCGGCGCTCGATGCTTGACAGTCTTGCGCGACTGTACGCCCGAGGCGTCGATCCCGACTGGAAGGCCGTGGTCAAGCCCATGGGTGCCGGGCGCGCCGCGATTCCAACCTATCCGTTCCAGCGCAAGCGCCACTACAGAGCGCCCATCGTCGATGCCGGGCGCCATGCCGGCACGGCTGGTGCGGCCAGTGGCGGACATCCCTATCTCGGCCAGCGCATCCATTCGCGGCTGCTGCCCAAGGGGGCGGTGCTGCACCAGGCACTGTTCACCGCGGACAATCCCGCATTCCTCGTAGAGCACCAGATCTTCGGCAAGATCATCTCGCCAGCCGCAGCGCATCTTTCGATGGCGTTCGCCGCCGCGGGGCACGGCGCGTGCCTGGAGGATGTGTCGTTCACGGCACCGCTCGTGGTCGAGCCCGACGCACCGCGCAACGTACAGCTCTCGATCGAAGGCGACGGCACCAGCTACAGCCTCGCGAGCCAGCTGGCGGACAAGCCCGGCGACGTCTGGACCGTACATTCCGCCGGGCGTATCGGCGCGCCGGCCGCCGCACCCGAGGCGCTCGATCTCGCGGCGATCCGCGCGCGCTGCTCCGGCGCTATGGCGCCCGCCGATTTCTACGCGCTGATCGAGACGCTCGGCTACAAGACCGGCGCGCATTTCCAGTGTATTCGCGAGATCGCCAAGAGCGCGGGCGAAGCGCTGTGCAGGGTCGCCGCGGTCGACCCCATCGATGCGAGGGCGATCCATCCCGGATTGATCGATTCGATGCTGCAGACCGTGCTGCCTGCCTGCGAGAGCGACGCCGCGCACATGCTCGACGGCGAGAGCGTGCTGATCCCACTGCACATGGCGCGTGTGGCGATCCACGGCAGCCTCGATCAGCCGCTGTGGTGCCACAGCCGTGTCAAGGTCGTGGGCGAGCTGGTGAAGGCGCAACTCACCGCATACGACGAAGCCGGCGTGGCCGTACTCGCGATCAGCGACTTCCTGCTCAAACGCACCGACCGTGCGACGCTCTACCAGGAACTCGGCGACGGCGATCGCGCGCTGGTCCATGCGATCGACTGGCAGCCGGTGACGCTGGCCTCACCCGAGGCGGCGCCGGACGGCTGGATCGTATTCTGTGATCGGGACGGCTGGGGCAGGGCCGTCGCCGCGCGTTTGCTTCAGTCGGCCGTGCCCTGCCTCGAGCTGCTGCGCGGCGACACGCAACCGTCCAGGTTCGCCGAAGTCGCGACCGCCTGGGCCGCCCAGCGTGGCGTGGAGCGCGCCAACGTCCTGTTTGCCTGGGGCGCCAGTGCCGATCCCGAGGACGAGACGCGCGCGACACTTTCCGCGCTGCTGCCCGCCGTGCAGGCCCTCGGCAGCGGGACCATGCCGCTCCAGGCACGTCTGTGGCTGCTCAGCCGGCAGGTCCAGCAGGTCGTGCCCGAGGATGGCAGCGCCGCTCTGCCGATGCTCGACGGCGCGGCGCTATGGGGCATCGGCCGCGCGATCGCCACCGAGATGCCCCATATCTGGGGCGGACTGCTCGATGTCGAAACCAAGCCGAGCGACGCTGCCGCGGCGGCGGTCATCGCCGCGGTAGTGAGTCCCGTGGGCGAGGATCAGCTTGCCATCCGCCGCAACGGCCAGTGTTTCGCCGCACGGCTGGTACCCGCCGCGCCGGCCCCGGTGTTGCCCGAACTCGGCGATAGCGAACGCTTCAGGCTCGACAAGGGGCCGCGGCGCACGCTCGACGATTTGCGTTTCGAACGGCTCGCGCGCAGTGTCCCGCGTGCCGGCGAAGTCGAGATCGAAGTGCTCGCCGCGGGGCTCAATTTTCGCGACGTGCTCAACGCACTTGGCCAATATCCGGGCGAAGCCGGGTTGCTCGGCTTCGAGGCCGTGGGACGCGTGACTGCGTTCGGACCCGACGTCGCCGGGCTGGCGATCGGCGACAGCGTGATTGCGCTCGCCGCGCCGGGCTGTATCGGCAGCCATGTAACGGTCAGGCGCGCGCTGGTGGTGCGCAAGCCCGAGGCGCTGAGCGCCGCCGAGGCCGTGGCTCTGCCAGCGGCGCTGCTCACCGCCTACTACGCGCTCCATCATCTCGGCGGGATCAGGGCGGGCGACCGGGTGCTCATCCATGCCGCGGCAGGCGGCGTCGGCATGGCGGCAGTGCAGCTCGCGCTCGCCGCCGGGGCTGAAGTATTCGCCACCGCCGGCGCGCCCGAGAAGCAGCAGTTCGTGCGCGACATGGGCGTTGCGCATGTGATGAGTTCGCGCACGCTCGACTTCGCCGACCGCATCCGCGCGATCACCGGCGGTCGGGGCGTCGACATGGTGCTCAATTCGCTCAGCGGCGACTTCATTGCCGAGAGCTTCGGCGTGCTCGCCGCGGGCGGTCGCTTCCTCGAAATGGGCAAGATCGGTATCTGGGACGAGGCGCGTGTGCGCGCGCACGATTCGAGCTGGGTCTATCGCCCGTTCGATCTCGCGGCGGTTGCGCAGGAAGATCCGGCGACACTCGTGGCAATGTTCGAGAGGCTGCTCGAGGAAGTCGCGGCCGGCCGGCTCGTACCCTTGCCAGTCACGGTCTTCCCAATGGCCGATGCCGAGCAGGCGTTCCGCTTCATGGCGCAGGCGCGCCATATCGGAAAGATCGTTCTCAGCCGCGAGGACGAGTCGCGTCGGATGCGCTTCGCGGCGCGGGGCGTGCGTGGCGATGCGCATTATCTGATCACCGGCGGGCTCGGAGCGCTCGGGTTGCGCGTGGCGCGGCGAATGGTCGAGGAGGGCGCGCGGCACCTGGTGCTCAGCGGCCGTCGCAGCCCGGGCGAGTCGGCGCGCGCGGCGATCGCCGAGTTCGAAGCGGCCGGGGCGCGCGTGACGATCGTCGAGGGAGACGTTGCATTGGCCGTCGACGCGGCACGGATGGTCGCCGCCGCGTCCGATCCGCCGCTCGCTGGCGTGGTCCACGCCGCTGGCCTGCTCGAGGACGGGATGATCGCCGATCTCGATGCCGGCCGACTGGCGCGCATCCTGGCGCCCAAGGTTGCGGGCGCGTGGAACCTGCACCGCGCGACCGCGAAGCTCGACCTCGATTTCTTCCTGCTCTTTTCGTCGGTCGCGGCGATCATCGGCAACCTCGGCCAGGGCGCCTATGCCGCGGGCAACGCCTTTCTCGATGGCCTTGCCATCTGGCGCCGCCGGCGCGGGCTGGCGGGGACCAGCCTCAACTGGGGACCTTGGGCCGAAGCCGGCATGGCGGCGGCGCTGGAGAACGACCGTTTCGCCGCGATGGGCATTCGCCAGCTCGCTCCCACGCAGGGGCTGCGCACGATGATGCGCCTGATCGGCGAGTCGCCAGCGCAGGCGGTGGTGGCGGACATCGACTGGGCGGCCTATGGCAGGGCGCAGGGGATCGGTGGCGGCAGCGGACTTTTCGCCTCCGTCGTCGGCATGCCGGAGGCCGGCGCGGCCGCGCTCGCCGAGGTGGCCGTCTCGCGCGACATCCTGGCCGAGCTAGGGGCCTCGCTCCCTGCGCAACGCGAGGGACTGATGCGGTCCTATCTGCAGGAACTGGCGCGCCAGACGCTCGGCTATGGCCATGGCGAGACGATCGCCCCGGACAAGCCGCTCGCCGAGCAGGGCTTTGACAGCCTCATGTCGGTCGAGATGCGCAATCGCCTCAATCGCGCACTGGGGCGCACGCTTCCGGCATCGTTGCTGTTCGACTACCCGACGCTCGACCGGATCGGCCGGCACCTGCTCGACAGCGCGCTGCCGCCGGAGGCTACGGTCTCCGCGCCGAGCGTGGCCGACATCCTCGACGAGATCGATAGCCTCATCGGGCAATCGCGGGTGCAGACCGTGGCGGAATAGCCGGTGCCGCGCATCCTTTTATCGCTGCTCGCGCGCGAGACCGGCGACATCCGACGCGATCTGCTCGTCGCGCTGCTGATTTCGGCCGCAGCGAACACCGGCATCCTGGTCATCATCAACCAGGCCTCCGCCTCGGCCGCCGAGGGTGTGGGCGATCTGCGCCTGCTCAGCATGTTCATCGTGGCGATGGCGCTCTACGTGGTCGGGCTGCGTTTCACCTTCGGCGTGGCGACGCACGCGATCGAGAGCATGCTCGCGCAGATTCGCCAGCGCATCATGCGGGGCATCGCGCATGCCGACCTGCTTACGCTGCGCCAGTTGCGCGAGGGACGCATCCTCCAATCGATCGCGCAGGACACCGTCGTCATTTCCGAATCGCAGGGGCTGTTGGTTGCGGCCGTGCACTCCGCGCTGATGGTGGCGATGACCGGCGTCTATGTGCTCACCGTGTCGTGGCCGGCCTTCCTGATCGTGGTCGCGGTGATCGCCGCCGGCGCCTTGCTCTATCTCGCCGGCGCCAAAGAACTCGACCAGCTCGCGACGCGCAGTTCGGGGCTCGAAGCCGGTTTCCTCGGCAAGATGAACGACATGGTCAAGGGGCTGCAGGAAGTGAAACTGAGCACGGCACGGCGCCAGGCGGTGCTCAGTGAGCTCGACGACGTCGGCCACGAGCTGTGCGAAGTGAAGGTGCGCACCACCAGTCTGTACAACGCGAATGCGATCTTCTCGCAGACCTTCTTCTACGCCCTGCTCGCCGTGATCGTGTTCGTGCTTCCTGCGCTGATCGACAATTTTGCGCCGCAGGCGCCGAAGCTGCTCTCCGCGGTGCTGTTCATCTTCGGGCCGCTGTCGACACTGATCACGGCGATCCCCTCGATCGGCCGCGCCGATCACGCGGCGGCATCGCTGCTGGCGCTCGAAGACGAGATCGGGCGCGCCGCGGCGTCGCGACCGACGCCGGGGCCGGCGCCCAGACCGCTGCCGATGACCCAGGCGATCGAGTGCCGCGACCTCGAGTTCCACTATCCCGGCGTTACGGGCGAAATGTTCGGCATCGGCCCGATCAACCTGAAGCTGACCCAAGGCGAGATCGTGATGTTTGTCGGCGGCAACGGCAGCGGCAAGACCACGCTGCTCAAGGTGATCGCGGGTCTCTACAAGCCCAGCGCCGGCCAACTGCTGTTCGATGGAAAGCCTGTGCCCGAAAACGCAGAGCAACGGCAGCGCGAGATGTTCGGCGCGATCTTTAGCGATTTCCACCTGTTCCCCAAGCTCTACGGCATCGAGGCAGACGATGCGGCGATCGCCACCGAACTCGAAGCGATGGGGCTGACCGACAAGCTCAGCTATTCCGATACAGGCTTCTCGACGCGTGACCTGTCGACCGGCCAGCGCAAGCGCGTGGCCATGGTCGTCGCCCTGCTCGAGAACCGATCGATCCTGATCTTCGATGAATGGGCCGCCGAGCAGGACCCCGAGTTCCGCGCGCATTTCTACGAGGAGTTGTTGCCGATGCTGAAGGCGAAGGGCAAGACGGTGCTCGTCGCCACGCATGACGACCGCTATTTCGGCATCGCCGACATGGTGGTGAAAATGGAGCTGGGTCGCCTCGTGTCGACGCAGCGGCAACGAAATGCCACGTCATGAAACAGCCCTTGCCGAGGTCGCCCGGCGCGTTCCAGATCCCGGAGAACAACGTGTCCGACGAAGTACTGCCGCCGCGCGCGTCCACTGGCGAAACCCGCGTCGATACGGGGGCCGCCGCCTATCTGGGTATGTCCAGACGCCGCTTCCGCCTCTGGGTGGGCGGATTGCTCGCTGCACTGCTCATGCTGCTGCTGTGGAACCACATCTTCATTCCGGTCGGATCGGGCGAATCGGGCGTGCTCTGGTCGCGCCTCGGCGGCGGCACGATACTGGACAGGCGCTTTGGTGAGGGCTATTGGGTGATCTGGCCGTGGGACCGGATGGCGGTGTATGACCTGCGCTACCAGGAAATGCATGGCAAGGCCGATGTGCTGACCAGCGACGGGCTGCATGTGGCGATGGACGTGACCATTCGCTATCGCCCTCGCGCCGATGACCTGACGAAGCTGCACCAGTCCGTGGGTCCGCGGTACCGCGAGATCGCCCTGTGGCCCGACACCATCGCCGCGCTCCAGCAGGCCGTGAACCGATTGAAGCCCGAGGAACTGGCTGTGCCCGGCGAGACCGACCTGGCGCAGCGCGTCGAGGCGGCGGCGCGGCGCTCGGTCGAGCGGCTGGGAGTCGATCTCGATCGCGTGCTGATCACGCGCGTCATGTTGCCGGAGCGCGTGCAGGCACAGATCCAGGAGAAGCTGGCTGACGAGCAGAAAGTGCTCTCCGCGACCCTGAGGCGCCAGACCTGGTCGATCGAGGCCGAGGGTGCGCGCGAGTTCGAAGCCCGCACCGGCACCGCGCTGGTCAGATGGCGCAGCGTCGATGCGCTGGAGAAGCTCGCGCTATCGCCCAATGCCAAGGTGGTGGTGCTGGGCGGCGGCAAGGATATGCCCTTCGTGCTCGATCCCGGGTCGGTCGAGCCCCGATCAGCCGAGACCAAAGGCGTCCAGAAATAGCCCGCAGGTCAGGACGAGCATCAGCACATCGGTGTCGAAGGTCGCGTTGGGGCGCTCGCCGCCCGCGAGCTGGCGCGCGCGCAGCCGCTGCACCGTATCCGCGTCGAAAATGTTCTGCCGCCGGATCGTGGCGGGCGAAAGCAGTTCCTCGACCCAGGGGATGCGCTGCTGGAGCAGATAGGCAGCGCCGGGCGCCACGAATCCGAACTTCTCGCGCCGCGCCAGCTCAGATGGCAAGTGGCGCTGCGCGACCTGGCGCAGCAGCCATTTCTCGGTGCCGTCCCGCACCAGCAGTCCGGGCGGAACGTGCGTCATGAACTCGATCAGCTCGGCATCGAGGAACGGATAGCGCGCCTCGACCGAATGCGCATAGGTGACGCGGTCGCCATGATCGGCGAGCAGGTGATCGGCCATGCGCAGCTTGAAATCGGCGTAGGAGCGCTGGTGGAGCCGGTGGCGCCCGATCATCCGCGCATGATCGACCGCGGGCTCGCGCGTCGCGTCGAAGTCGGCGAGACGCGCGGCGACGTCGGCGCTGTACAGGCCGGCCTTGATCTCGCGGAACAGCGCATAGTCGCGTTCGTAAAAGAAGCCCGGATCGCCCCACAGCTCGCCGCGCAACTCGTCTTCGAGCATCGCTTCCAGCCCGTCGGCCACGCCGCGCGGCTCGCCGGCGGCGTCGAGTCGATAGCCGACATAACCGCCGAACAATTCGTCGGCGCCTTCGCCGGTCAGTACCACCTTGTGCCCGCTGTCGCGCACCCGCTGCGATAGCGCGAGCGAGCAGGTGTCATACGATTCCTTGAGTGGCGCCTCGGCGGCGACTACGGCGTCGCGCAGCCGGCGCGCGATCTCGTCGGCCGAGAATTCGATCTCGTGATGGATCGTGCCGAGCGCCGTTGCCATGGCCCGCTGCGAGGCGCGCTCGTCGATCGCGGCATCGGGAAAGGTGATCGAGAAACTGTGAAACACCTGATCGGGCGCAGCCTTGCGCGCCAGCGCGCCGATCAGGCTCGAATCCAGCCCGCCGCTGAGATAGAGCCCGACCGGAACGTCCGCCGCGAGCCGGCGCTCGACCGCCGCGCGCAGCAACACGTCGAGTCGCTCGACATGGTCGTGTGCATCGGTGGGCACGGGCGCCTGGGTGGTGGGGTAGACCAGGTCCCAGTATTGGCGCAGCCGCGTGCCCGTCGTATCGGCGATCAGCAGATGTCCCGGCGGCAGCGCATCCACACCGTCGAACATCGTGGTCGGGCTGCGCATGCCGGGAAAGGTCAGGATCTGGTCGAGCGCGCGCAGGTTGAGGCGGCGCTCGACTCCCGGATGTGTGAGCAGCGCCTTGATTTCGGAGCCGAACAGCAGCGTGTCGCCCACGCGTGTGTGGAACAGCGGCGCGATCCCCGTCTGGTCGCGGCCGAGGACCAGCCGGTGCGCGCGCGCGTCATAGAGCGCGAAGGCGAACTGGCCGTTAAGCCGGTTGGCGAAATCGAGCCCGTACTCCTCGTACAGATGCACCACCACTTCGACATCGCAGCGCGTGCGGAAGCGATGGCCGCGCGCCTCCAGTCCGGCGCGCAGCTCGCGGTGGTTGTAGATCTCGCCATTGACGATCGAGACGATCTCGCCCGTCGCGTTGCTGTGCGGCTGATTGCCGGTCGCCAGATCGATGATCGACAGGCGAGTGAACCCCATCGCCACGCCAGGCGCGGCGAAATCGCCGCCCTCGTCGGGACCGCGGTGGCGCAGCGCCGCCGCCATGGCGGCGCACGCGGCGCTCTGCGCTGGTCGCGAACGATCGGCGCTGAAGATTCCGGCAATGCCACACACGTCGTCGGTCGCCCTAGTTGGTCTGGAACTTCCAGGTGGGGCCGATCACCAATGGCATGATCTTGTCGTCCGGCGCGACGGTGTCGACGCGCCAGTAATACGTCGTGTTCGGCTTGACCGGGAGCCCCGCGGTGACGGCGGTCACCGTGGTGCGCTCGGTGCCCGGGTGATGTTCCGCGCTCGCACCGTCGACCGCGGTCTCGTCGGTGCCCCAATAGACATCGTAGCTCTTGCCATAGATGCGGCCCGCCTGCCATTTGACGTCGACCTTGTCGCTGTTGACGCGTGCCTTGGCATCGCGCTCCGGCCACGGCGTCGTAACGGCCGAACTGACCTGCGGCATGATGGCATCCAGCATCACCGCTTCGCACTGGCCGGCCTCGGCGGTGGAGATCGCCGGATCGCGCGGAAGGATGCAATCGTCGTCCCAGGTGTTGGTCGCCAGCACGAACGAGGTCTGCTGGTCGGGGAAGTAGTAAAGCAGTGTCTTGTAGCCCGGGAAGGCGCCGCCATGGCCGCGTGCCGTACCGTAGCTGCGTTCGGGTTGCATCAGCCCACCCACGCCGTATTGCATCGGCTGCCAGCCGACATGGATGTCGGCCGAGACGAACGTATACCACTTGTTCTTGGTGCCCTGGTTGAGCAGCGTGTCGGTGCGGAACATCGCATCTTCGAACTTGAGCAGGTCCCAGGGCGTCGAGACGATCGCGCCGGCGGTCCAGGCGTAGGTCGGGTTGGTGTCGGTGACGTCGCACCAGTCGCTGTAGACCTGCGCCGGATACGGGATCGAACCCCACTTGGTGTAGCCGTGCATGGTGGGCAGCTTCCGGGTGTCGGTCGCGAAATACGTATCCTTGAGCCCGGCGACATCGAACACTTCGCGCTTGATCACTTCCTCGGCCGGCAGTCCGGTGACCTTTTCGGCGATCAGGCCGAGCAGGATGTAGTTGGTGTTCGAGTAGTCCCAGGCCGGATATTGCGGCGGTGCTGGCGGCGCGCTCGCAAACACCGAGACCCAGTAAGGATTGGGGTAGGTGGCGCCGGCGGCGAACGACGGCGCCACGGGCGGCGCACCGAAGGGTTTCTGGTCCCTGGGCACACCGGTGGTCGAGACGGCCGCGACCAGTTCCTCGGGCTTGAAGCTGCGCTGTGGCGTGATCTGCGGCGAGAAGCCGACAGTGTCCCAGCCCAGATAATTGGCCACGCCGGAAGTCATCTGCAGCAGGTTGGTGACGGTGAGGCTGCCGATGCCGGGAATGCCCTTTACCGTCGGGTTGTCGCCGAGATAGGTCAGCACCGGCGCGGTCAGCTGGATCTTGCCCTGCTGCTCCAGCCGCAGGATCGCCTGGGCGAGGAACGCCTTGCTCACGCTGCCGACGCGAAAATGCAGGTCGGGCGTCATCGGCTGCTTGGTGGCGAGGTTGGCGACACCGCCGACACCCACGCGCACGCCCCAGTCGGGCGAGCGCACGATGACCACGGCACCGGGAACTCCGCCATTGGCCACCAGAGAGTCGATCACCTTCTGCCAGGTCGCGGGGAACGCGCGATGGGGAACCGCATTGGACCCGCCACGTAGCTGCGCCTTCGCCGTCGGCGGCGGCGGCTGGCACACCGCCGGTGGGTAGCCGATCGGCGTAGGCAGGGTCGCTGGTGGCGCGGCTGCCGGGACCTGTTTCAACTGCCTCGCCGGCGCAGCGTCATCGGCCGTCACCGCGGTCGCGAGCGTCGCTGGCGGCGCGGCCGCCGGGATCTGCTTCAACTGCCTCGGCGGTACGGTGTGCTGGGCAGGCGCCGGCGGCGCGGCCAGACCCAGCGCGATCAGGGGCAGGGTGGCAAGCACGGGACGGCGGACTCGATTCCGGAAGCGGGTGTTCATGCGTGCTGTCCTTCTGTCGGTGGGGAAATCCGCGCCCGCGGCGATGGCGCTGCGGGCGCGCTCGAAATCAGTTCGGCCAGGCGCTGGATCGCGGCGGGCGAATCGCAGCGCGGCGTGTATCGGATCGCGGCGGCCAGCCGGCCACGGCTGCGCCACGCCTCGATCTCGATCGCACGCGTGCGGCGCAGGCCAGAGGCGACGACGCCGGGAAGGCGGTCGCTGATCGCGAAGGGGGCGTCGGCGGCGGGATCGACGTCGCCGAGGTAGTTGACAGCGATCGCGGGCTCGGCAGTTGCCACCGGATCGGGTGCGAGCCAGCGCAGCATGCTCCAGCCGACACCGTGCGACGGCACGTCGCGCAGCGCGGCCTCGATCGCTTCGGGCGAGGCGCCGCAGGCCAGCCGGAACGGATACTCGGCCGTAAACCAGCCGACGGTGCGGCTGACGTCGAGCGCAACACCGGGCGCATGCCTGCCGTGACTCGTCAGCGTAACGCACGCCTCGTCGCCGTCATCGCGGTCCGCCAGCGCCGGGCCCAGGCGAGCGAGCAGCCGCGCGAGCACGCCGCGCTCGGACAGGCCAGGCGGCACCGGGCCGAGGTCGAGCGTGACGATGTCGGTCTCGCCATAACCGTGTTCGGGCGCAGGCCAGGACGGTGCACCCGCGACCGATGCCCAATAGGCGCGTTCCCGCCCGGCGTCCGATGCCGACAGGGCCATCGCCCAGGCACGCCAGGTTGTGCTGAGCGGGGGCGCGACTCCGGCCAGCGCATCGGCCAGGTCCTCGAGCAGGATGCGCCAGCTCATGGCATCGACCAGCAGATGGTGAGCCGCCAACAGCAGATAGTCGCCGTCGTCGAGCCGGTACCGCGTTGCGACGAACAGCGCAGCGGCCTCGCCAGCGCCGCCTGGTGCATGCGTCTGGGCATCGGCGGCGAGCGCCGCATCGCCGGCGCCGCGCAGATCGACGCTGCGCCAGGCGAGCGGCGTATCGACGGGCTGGACCTCGGCGGTCCAGTCGCCGCCGCCGTGTGCGAAGCGCAGCCGCAACGCGTCGTGACGCTGCCAGAGCGCCGTTACTGCTTCTTTCAATCCCTGGCCCGAGCCGATGCGCAGCAGTACCTGGTGCGTCAGCCGCGCGCAGCCGTCGGGATCGGACAGGAAATGCCGGCGCTGGATCGGCGTGAGCGGGACCGGCCCCGCGACCGCATCAGCCGGCGTCGCGGCGGCGATCGACCCCAGCCGTGCGATCGCCGCGACGGTGTCCGCTGCCAGCAGGGCTGGCATCGTCAGTCCCATCCCTCCGCGCCTCAGTCGTGCGAGCAGGCGTATCGCGCGCAGCGAGTCGCCGCCACTGCTCGAAAAGCCGCTGTCCGGACCATAAGGCCCGTTGCCCAGGATCGCGGCAAAGGCTTCGGCAACACGCGCTTCCTCGTGTGTCAGTGCGCGCGTTGCCAGCGCCTGGCGGGTGCGCATGCCGGCCAGCGCGTGCCGGTCGACCTTGCCTGCAAGGGTGGTTGGCAGCTCCGGCAATGGCAGGATTTCGGCCGGGACCATCCAGGTCGGCAGCGTCTCCGCCAGCCGGTGGCGCAGCGCATCGCAGTCGAGCGGCGCGCCGGGGACGACGAAGCCGACCAGCTGCCCCTGGGCGATGGCCGCAGCGGCCTGCGCGACACCCGGCAGCGCGCGTAGGGCGGCCTCGACTTCGCCCAGCTCGACACGGTGCCCGTTGAGCTTGATCTGCCCGTCGAGGCGCCCGGCGTAGAGGATCTCGCCGTCGCCCCGCAGCACGCCCGCGTCGCCGGTCCGGTAGGAACGCTGGCTCTCGACCTCGGGGAAACGCTCGGCGGTCAGCTCCGGCCGCCCGACATAACCGCGCGCGAGGCCCTGGCCTGCCAGCCAGATCTCGCCGAGCGCGCCCAGCGGCATCCGCCGGCCGAGGCGGTCGCGGATCGACATGGCCGTGTTGGTGATCGGGCGGCCGATGGGGATGCCCTGGGCATAGTCGGCCTGCGGATCGATGCGGTGCCAGCTTGCGCAGACCGACGCCTCGGTCGGGCCATAGGCGTTGAATACGGACAGCGTGCGCGCGAGGCGGCGCATGTCCGCGCTGTCGGGTGGCTCGCCAGCAGTGATCAGCACGCGCACCGGGCCGAGCGGGGCCCCGTCGAGCGCGCGCAGATACGAAGGCGGCAGCGTCGCGACCGTGATCCGCTCGGCCTCGAGCAGGGCGAGCAGCGCCGCGCCGTCCCGGACGGCCGCATCGGGGGCGATCACGAGCCGCGCGCCGGCGAGCAGCGCCATGAAAATCTCGGACAGCGACGCATCGAATGCGCAGGAGGCGAACTGCAGCACCGAATCCTCGGGCCGCACGCCGAAGCCGTCGATCTGCGCCAGGATCATGTTGACGAAGCCGCGGTGCGGTACGGCGACGCCCTTGGGCTGCCCGGTCGAGCCCGAGGTGTAGATGAGATAGGCCAACACGTCGGGCGTCGCCGGCGATGGTGCGCGTCCCTCCGCCTCGGCGCCGGCGATCGGTACGGCAAATCCTGGCGCCAGCGCGTCGACCCGCGCGGCGCCTGCTGCGTCGGCGAGGACGCGCCGACAACCCGAATCCGCCAGCATCATCGCGATTCGCGCATCGGGGAGCGCAGGGCTGAGCGGGAGATAGGCCGCGCCGGCCTTGAGGATGCCAAGCAGCGCCACGATCCGCGCCGCGCCGCGTGGGCACAGCAGCCCGACCACGTCACCCGGGACTATCCCGTCGCCGCGCAGTCTCGCCGCGAGACCTTCGGCGGCGCGGTCGAGCGCGCGGTAGCTGAGCGCGACACGTTCGTCGGCGAGCGCGGGAGAATCGGGCGTGCGATCGACCTGACCGTGCCACAGCGATACGAGCGTCGCCGCGGGATCCCGCGCGACAGCCGGGCCGTGCTCGGCGGCATCGAGCTGCGCACGCTCGCTGGCCGGCATCATGTCGATGTCCGACAGCGGCGCGTCGGGTGCGGCGAGCAGCGCCGTCGTCACCGCTCGCCAGTGCGTCGCAACGCGCGCGACAAGCGCGGTGTCGATGCGGCTCGCATCGTATTGGAATGTCACTCGCAACTCGGCGTCGTCATGGACGAGGATGCCGAAGTCATAATTGGCGCGTTCGACGGCATGCGTCGCCACCACGGTGAAGCCAGTGTCCGCGTGGGCGCCCGCGTCGCCGGCCGGGAAATTCTCGAGCACGAGCAGATGATCGAGCAGCCCCGCCGGCAGCGCCGACGCCGCCTGTATCGTCGAAAGTCCGACGTGGTCGTGTGCGCTGCCGGCGTCCGACTGCTGCTGCAGCCGCGCGAGCAGCGCGGTGAGCGTGTCGCCGTCCTCGAGCTGCACACGCACCGGCAGCGTGTTGACGAACATGCCGACCAGCCGTTCGATGCCCGCCGTGGCGATGTTGCGCCCCGACGTCACGATGCCGAAAACCACATCGTTGCGCCCGGTCCAGCGCGCGAGGATCAGCCCCCAGATTGCCTGGAGCAGCACGCCCAGCGTCGCGCCACTGCGCCGCGCCAGCTCGCGCAGCGCGTGCGTGTCAGGTGCAGCCAGCCGCAGGCAATGTTCCGCCATCTGCGATGGCGCGCCGCCCCGCGGCAGGCGGGGTAGCGTGGCGATCGTGTCGTAGCCCGCCAGCAGCGATCGCCAGTGCGACACGGCTGTCGCTTCGTCGCGCAACGCCGCTTCGGCCATGTAGCCGTCGGGATCGGTCGCAGGCGCGAGCGAGGCGGGCGCGCCGCTGCGCGCCGCGGCATAGAGTGCGATGAATTCCTCGATCAGCACCGCGCCCGACCAGCCGTCGAGCAGGATGTGCGGGTGGCTCCACACCAGCTCGAAACGCGCCGGACCCAGACGGAACAGCGCGATGCGGATCAGAGCGTCCCGGCGCAGGTCGAACCCGCGCGTCACATCGGCCGCGCACCACTGGTCGACAGCAGCGGCGTCGGCGTCGCGCGCCTCGAATGCGACGCGCTGCTGCCTGAGCACGATCTGCAGCGGCTGCGCGGTGCGCTCCCAGTCGAATACGGAGCGGAGCATGGCGTGGCGCGCGAGCAGGCCGTTCCATGCCGCCTCGCAGGCGGCGGCGTCGATCTCGCCTTCGATCTCGAAGCGTACCTGGCGGTGATACGGCGAAGCGCCGGGGGTCTCGAGCTCGTGATACAGCATCCCCGCCTGCAGCGGAGTCAGGCGATAGACGCGCTCGACCGCGTCGCGGGTGAGGGCGAAGGCGGACTTATCCATGCTCGAACAGCTCCTCGACCTCGGTCAGCGCAACGCGGCCGCCGCTGGCGTCGGGTGCTGGCGCAGCGTCCACCAGCAGGGCAGCGATCCCCGCCACGGTCGGCGCGCCGAGGAAGGCGCGCATCTCGATCCGGTGGCCGGCGGCGCGCAGCCGCCCGACGACCTGGATCGCGCGGATCGAATCGCCACCGACCGCAAAGAAGCGATCGTGCCGGCCGAACCCGGCATGGCCGAGCACGGCGCGCCACGCCTGCGCGACCAGCGCCTCGCGCGGATCGTCGATCGTCGCCTGGTCTGCGGTCGTCTCGATTGGCGGGAGCGCGGCGTAGTCGGTCTTGCCGCTGGGCGTCAACGGCAGCGTGTCGAGCCTCCTCCAGCGCGCGGGGAGCATGTGCGCGGGCAGCACGCGCGCGAGTGCCTCGGCCAGCGCATCGGGTTCGGCGCCGACGACATAGGCAAGCAGTTCGTCGCTCGACGGACCCTTGCGCACGGCCACGGCCACGTCGCGCACCTCTGGCAGCGCGGCGATGGCACGCTCGATTTCACCCAGCTCGATGCGATATCCGCGCAATTTGACCTGGCGGTCGCGCCGTCCGGCGAAGCGGATCGCACCGTCCGCTCCCATCGCGCCGCGATCACCGCTGCGATACACGCGCGCACCGTCGCGCCAGGGGTGCGGCACGAAGACCGCATCGGTCAGATCGGGGCGCGCATGATAGCCGCGCGCGAGGCCCGCGCCGCCGATCACGATTTCACCCTGCACGCCGACCGGCGCCGGATTGCCAAAGCGATCGAGCACGAACATCTCGCCATTGGCGATCGCGCGGCCAATCGGAATGCCCCGCGCATCGGGCGCCTGCGGATCGATCCGGTGCCAGCTCGCACAGACCGTGGTCTCGGTCGGGCCATAGGCATTGACGGTGCTCAGCCGCGTGGCAAGGTGGGTCATGCGCGGCGCATCGGGTGCTTCCCCCGCCGTTATGAGCATCTCGAGCGGCGCGAGCGCGTCGTCGCTCAACTCGGCGAGATAGGAGGGGGGCAGCGTCGCGACTGAAACCCGTCCGGCCGCGAGCAGCGCGGAAAAGGCGGCGGGGTCGCGCACGTCGTCAGGTCGTGCCACCAGCAGGCAAGCGCCGTTGAGCAGCGCCATCACCATCTCCCAGACCGACGCGTCGAACGAGACCGGCGCGAACTGGACGATGCGGTGATGCGATTCGATACCGAGCCCGTGGCGCTGTGCGAAGGCCAGGTTCGCCGCACCGCGGTGCTCGAGCAACACCCCCTTGGGCCTACCGGTCGAGCCGGAGGTATAGATGAGATACGCGGCGTCCTCCGGGCGCGGCGTGGGCGGCAGCGTGCCGACGGCTGGGCCGAGCGCCGTGACGTCGATCCTGCGCAGCGGGGTAGCCGGCTGCACTTCGTCGTATCCTGGCTCGGTAAGCAGCACGCTCGCGCCCGAATCGGCGAGCATCAGCGCGATTCGTTCGGCGGGATAGCCGGGATCGATCGGCAGATAGACCGCGCCCGCCATGAGCACGCCGAGAAATGCGGCGACGAGCCGCTCCGAGCGATCGAGCAACACCGCAACCACCTCTGCGGGCGCGACGCCGTTGGACACCAGGGCGCCGGCGATCTCGCGGGCGCGCGCGTCTAGCTCGGCGTAACTCAGCGTCGCGCCGGCGCAGACCACGGCGGGTGCGCCCGGCTGGCGTGCCACCCAGGTGGCGAAGATGGCGGGAACGGTCGCGCTTTCGGGCAAGTCGATGACAGGCCCGGGCGCTGTGACCAGCGCCAGTTCCTCTGCGCCAAGCATCGTCAGCCGCGCCACCGCACTTTCGGGTTCGGCTACGGCCGCCGCCGCCAGCCGGGCATAGTGCTCGGCCATCCGCTCGATGCGCTCACGCTCGAACAGGTCGCTCGCGTATTCGAGATTGAGCGTCACGCCGTCGTCGCTTTCGACGAATTCGAACGTCAGCGGATATTTGGCGACACGCGGCTCGCCGCCGAACCGCGACACAGTGACGCCAGCCAGCGTCAGGCTGCGCTGGCGCCGGTCCTGGAACACGACCGCGACATCGAACAGCGGCGGGCGATTCTCATCGCGCGGCAGGGCCAGCTGCTCGACCAGCAGATCGAAAGGATAGGCCCGATGATCCATGGCTTCGGCGAGGGCATTGCCCGCGCGGCGGAGCAGCGCCGCGATGTCGTCGTCGGCGTCGAGCGCGAGGCGCAGCGGCAGAAGATTGACGTAAAAGCCCAGCTGCGTCTCGAGTTCGGGATCGTCGCGGCACGTCACCGGAATGCCGAGCACGGTCTCGTGACAGCCGGTGTGGCGCTGGAGCAGCGCGGCAGTGAGCGCGACCAGGCTGGAGAAGAAACTCGTACCTGTCGCCCGCGCAAGTGTACGCAGGCCTTGCGTGGTGGCGGCGTCGAGTGTCGTCGAGACGCGGTCGCCGTCATGGCTGGCCGGACCCGCGGGAACATGGTCGAACGGCAGGTCGAGCCGCGGCGGCAGTTCGGCGAGGCGAGCCAGCCACCACTGCCGCATCGCGCCGGCGGCCGGCGAAGCGAGCCAGACGGCTTCGGCGACGGCGTGGTCCTTGTAGTGGATGCGCAGAGGCGGCAGTGCTTCACCCCGCGCGCCGCGCAGGATCTCTTCGATCATCACGGACACCGATTCGGCATCACTGACGATGTGATGGACGGCGAACAGCAGCACATGGCGTTCGGCGCCGAGGCGGAGCAGGCTCGCGCGCAATAGCGGGCCCCGCGCAAGGTCGAAGCCGTCACACGCCAATGCTTCGGCGCGCTGCCGGGCCGCGGCATCAGGATCAGGTTCGCCGCTCAGGTCGATGTACGTGACTGCGAAATCGGCCTCGGCCCGCACGCGCTGGCGTACGCCCGTATCGCTTTCCATAAAGACCGTGCGCAGTGCCTCGTGCCGCGCCGGTAGCGCTTCGATTGCGGCGCCAAGCGCCTTGGCGTCGAGCGCGCCGTCGAGCAGATAGGCAGCGCAAAGCACATAGGCGGCCGGATTGCCGCCAAGCTGATCGAGGACCCAAAGCCTGCGCTGCGCATGCGAGGCCGGATAGTCGGACGCGCACGCCGCTGCGGGAATGCGCTGCAGCGGCGCCGGCCTGGGCGCAAGTGCCGCCGCCATTGCGCGTACGCTCGGCGCCGCGAAGAAGTCGGCGATCGTCAAGCTGCCGCCAAACTCGGCGTTGGCGCGCGTGAGCACGCGGATCGCGCGCAGCGAATCTCCGCCGACGTCAAAGAACGACGTGCATGCGCCGACGCGCTTGATGCCCAGCACCTCGGCCCAGATGGCAGCGATGCGCGTTTCTACCGGCCCCTCGGGCGCGACGAACGCAGTTCGGCCGATCACCAGTTCCTCGGGCTTGGGCAGGGCGCGGCGGTCGACCTTGCCGTTGAGTCCGAGCGGCATCGCGTCGAGCACGATCAGGAAGTGCGGCATCACCGCCTGGGGCAGGTCGAGCGCGAGGCGCGCGCGCAATTCGTCGGTGCCGATCGGGCGCGCCGCCGTGTAATAGCAGGCAATGGCGAGCTCGCCATCGTCGCGCCTGTGCGCAACGGCGACTGCGGTCTCGATCGCCTCGTGCGCCATCGCCGCGGCTTCGATTTCGCCGAGCTCCACACGCACGCCGTTAACCTTGACCTGACCGTCGAGCCGTCCGCCCAGTTCGATCGTGCCGTCGGCGAGCGCCCGGCCCATGTCGCCGCTGCGATAGATCATGCCTTCCACGCCCCATTCGGGCTCGCCGCGGATGAAGCGTGCCGAGTTCGCCTCGGCGTCCCCCAGATAGCCGAACATGGCGAACGGCGGGGCGATGTGGATCTCGCCGATCACGCCGGGCGCGGCGAGCCTGCCTTCCTTGATCACCAGCACCTGCGTGCCGGGCAGGGGCCGCCCCACCGGTACTGCGCGCGCCGCGCCGACCGGGCCGTCGATCCGGTGGCAGCATTTGGCGAGCGAAGTTTCCGATGGACCATAGAGGTTGCGCAGCGCGACATGCGGGCCGAGGGCGGCACGCGTGCGCTCGACATCGGTACCCCACAGCATCTCGCCCGCGAACAGCAGGTGCTTGAGCGCGGGCAGCGGGCGTGGCTGCTCCTCGAATGCCTTGAGCGCGAGGCGAAAGATGCTGGGTACGACATGCGCAACGGCGATTTTCTCGTCGGCCAGCCATGCCGCGAGCCGCGCGCCGTCGCGTCGGACCTCGATCGGCGCGATGCATGACGTGCCCCCCGTCGCGAGCGGGAGGAAGATGTCGCGCAGCGAGACATCGAAGGTTGGCAGCGCGAGATTGCTTACGCGCACGCCCGGCCGAACCGCCAGCTCCTGCGCTTCCCAGTCGATGAAATGGCGCAGACCGGCATGGCCGGCGAGGATCGGCCTGGGCGCACCGGTCGATCCCGAAGTGAACATCACATAGGCAGGGTCGGTGGGACCAGGGCGCCGGCTGGTGTCGAGCGCGCCGCCGTCGAACCCGAACATACCCGCTGCATTCCATGGCACCACGCGCTCCGGCGGCGGGCTGACCGCCCCGACCAGCCGGTCGCGCAGCGCGGGCGCGACGATCCAGGCCTTGGGCTCGACGCGCGCGGTAAGCAGCGCCAGCCGGCGCGCGGGCGCCTCGATGTCGAGCGGGACGAACACCGCGCCGGCCTTCCACGCCGCGAGCAGGGTCGCGACATGCCCGATCCCGGCGGGCTGGTACGATGCGACACGGTCGCCGCGCTGGACACCGAGCGCGACCAGCGCCCGGGCCAGCGCCTCGGCGCGAGCGTCGAGCGTGCGATAGCTCAGCGTCTCGCCCGCGTCCTCGATCGCAATCGCATCGGGGCACGCCGCGGCCTGGGCCTCGAACCGGTCGAGTACCGTGCCTTCGATCTCACGTGTCGCGACGGGCGCGGTGCGCGCGCCGAGCGCGATCTCGCCCAGTGGTGTGTCGGCGTTGGCGAGCACGGCCCCTGCGAGCTGGCGCCACTGCGCCTCGATCGCGCGCAGATCGGCCTCGGCTATAGCGCGGGCGTTGTAGGTGAACTTGATCGCCAGCGTCTGGCCGGGCTCGACGACGATGCTGAACGGAAAATGCATCTGCTCGATCGCCCGCACGTCATCTATCGCGAGCTCGGCGTCGCCCAGGCTGGCGAAGGGATAATTTTCGAAGACGAGCACGTGGTCGAACAGCGTGCGGCGCTTGCCGTCGAGCCGCTGCATCTCGGCGAGCGGAAAATGATGGAACGGCGCGGCTTCGCCGGCATCGTGCTGGATCGCGCGCGCAAGAGCGGCAAAACCCTGATCGCTCGGGACGCGCACGCGCACCGGCACGGGCTGGAGGAACAGTCCGACCATCGCCTCGATTCCGTCCAGCTCGGCGGGGCGGCCAGAGGCGATGGCGCCAAACATCACGTCCGCGTCGCCACCGAACCCGGCGAGCAACACGGCCCATTGCGCCTGCACCAGCGTGTTGAGGGTCACGCCGAGCCGCGCACCCAGCCCGACCAGTGCCTCGGTCGTCGTCGCGTCGAACGCGAAGCTCAGTTCGCGCATCGCATAGCCGCTGTCCGCGACCGCACGTAACCCTGGCAACGCGACGGGCTCGGGCGCATCGAGCAGCCGCGCCACCCAATAGCGCCGCGCGGCGGCGGAATCCTGAGCGGCGAGCCACTCCAGGTGGCGGGCGAAGGGCGGTGCGGGCGGCAACGGTGTGCCGCGATAGAGCGCCATGAGCTCGGCGAAGACGATACCCAGCGACCAGCCGTCGGCGACGATGTGATGCAGTGTCAGGATCACGCGCGTCTGCGTGTCGCCCAGACGCAGCAGCAACAGCCGCAGCAGCGGATCGCGCGCCAGGTCGAAGCCTTGCGCACGCTCGGTCGCCGCGCGGTGCTCGACCACCTCGGCCTGGTGGTCGGCAGCGAGCTCGCGCAGATCCTCGACCTCGACGGGGCCTGGCCGATCGACCAGCACGACCTGGCACGGCGCAGCGCCCGACGGGGCGACGATCACGGCACGCAGCGTCTGGTGCCGCGCGAGCACGGCCTGCCAGGCGGCAGCGAACCGCTCGTGATCGAGCGAGCCGCGCAGCGTGAAAGCGAATTGCTGCACATAGGATTGGCGATCACCGCTCAGTGCATGAAACGCCATGCCTTCCTGAAGTGGCGACAGCGGCAGTACCACTTCCACGCCGGCCGCATCGAGTTCTGCGGTATCAGCCATCACGCGATCGCGCGATGGCGCCGGCGGGCCGACGAGCGCGTCGCGCAGCGCATCGGCCAGCCGCTGCACCGTCGCGCGCGCATGAATGCGCTCGCCATAGCCGATGCTGAGCGCAAGCTTTCCACCGACGACCGCAGCCTCGACGTCGATCAGCTCGGGCCGACGCAGCGTAGGGCCAAGGATCGCCCCAGTCGGCTCGTCGGCGAGGCGAAAGCCCCCGACAAGCTCGGCGTCGAACTGGCCCATGTAGTTGAACCCGATCTCGGGGGGCTCGACAAAGCCGAGGCCGGGGCGCAGCTCGGGCGGGGTCGCATAGCGCAGCAGGCCATAACCCACGCCCTTGCGCGGGATCGCCGCCAGCGTCGCACCGGCGCGCGCCGCGGCGGCGCCCAACCCTGCCGCATCGCCGATGTCGATCGCCGCCGGGAACAACGAGGTGAACCAGCCGATCGTGCGGCTGATGTCGAGTCCGGGCGCCAGTTCCTCGCGGCCATGGCCTTCGAGCCGCACGCGGATGCGCGGCATGCCTAAGGTTTCGCGGAAGGCCAGTCCCAGCGCGCCGAGCAGCAGCGCGGCCATGCCGCCTTCGTTGACCCCGGCGCGTCGCAGCAGTGCTGAACTCGCGTCGGCGTCGAGTTCGAGCGCGATGCTGCGTGCATCGGCAACGGCATTGATTTCGTCGTCGTAGTCGCGCGGCAGAGCGGTTGCCTCGGCGGATTCGACTGCCTGCCAGTAGGGGATCTCGGCCAGCAGCGCCGGATCGCGCGCGGCCGGCGCCAGCGCCGTCGGCCAATCCAGCCAGGACCCCGATGGCGCGAGCATCGCGACTTCGCCGGCGCGTTCGGCGGCATAGGCGGCGAACAGATCCTCGAGCAGGATGCGCCACGAGACGCCGTCAATCACCAGATGATGACAAAGTAGGAGCAACCGCTCGCCGTAGGGCAGGCGGTAGTGCACCACGCGTAGCAGCGGCGGCCGCGCGACGTCGAAACCCGCCTGGAGCGCAACCGCATGCGCCGTGAGCGCTGCTGCGCTGGGGAGCGCGACCGTCTCCACCGGCACCGTCATCGTCGCGGCGACCCGCTGCACCCCACGCGACAGATCGAGCGACAGCCGCAGCCCGTCATGCCGCTCGATCACCGCGGCCAGTGCGCGAGCCAGCGCATCCGTATCGATCGCCTCCGCCGCGAGCAGCACCGCATTGTTGAACTGCCCCGGTGCGGTACCGTGCGTCTCGACAAACCAGCGCTGGATCGGCGTGAGTGGCGCATCGTCGGCTCTCGAGAGTGCGGCGGCCGGTTCCGTGCCACCCGCCACGGCCGCCAATGCGGCGACCGTGCGCGCCGCGAGGATCTGCGCGAGGCTGACCCTGATTCCGGTGCGGTGCAGACGGCTGACTATCTGCAGCGCCTTGATCGAGTCGCCGCCGAGCGCGAAATAGTCCTGGTCCACGCCCGGCGCCCTGCATCCCAGCACATCGCTCCAAATGCTGGCGATCGTCGCTTCGACCGCCGTGCGCGGTGCCTTGGCGATGGCGCTCGCGGGCAGCGCCGATGCATCGGCGAAGGCCAGCGCGGCGCGATCGATCTTGCCATTCGCCGTGAGCGGCAGCGCGTCGAGACGGACGAAGCGCGCCGGGATCGCATGCATCGGCAGGTTGCGCGCGAGGTGTGACTGCAGCGCCTCGGCCGTCAATGCCACTTCGCCCACCACATAGGCGGTGAGCACGTCGTCGCCGGCCGTCACGACGGCCTTTTCGACCGCCGGATGATCGAGCAGCCAATGCTGGATGGCCGCCAGCTCGACGCGATGACCGCGCACCTGCACCTGATGGTCGTTGCGTCCGAGATAGGTCAGAACGCCGTCCGCGCCGAGTCGGCCGATATCGCCGCTGCGGTAGTAGCGCCGGCCATCGCGCGTGACGAAACGCTCGGCGGTCAGCTCGGGCCGGTTGAGATAGCCCGCGCAGACGCCGCTGCCTCCCACCCACATCTCGCCCGGCACGCCCAGCGGCACTGCAGCGCCGGTGGCGTCGAGCAGCAGCACCTGCGTCTCCGGAATCGGCCGCCCGATCGCGCTGCGCCCGCTCACCAGGTCGGCCTCGCTCAACCGGTGCCAGGTCACATGCACCGTGGTCTCGGTGATGCCGTACATGTTGACCAGCGCGATTGTGGCGAGCGGGTAGAGCGCAGCCCAGGCGCGCAGATAGGCCGGTTCGAGGCGGTCCCCGCCGAAGATCACGGTGTGGAGATGTCCCCCCAGATCGTGCGTCGACACGGTGCGCTCAGCGTCGATCAGCCCGTAGAAGGCGGCCGGCGTCTGGTTCAGCACGGTGATGCGGTGTGCGCGAACCAGATCGAGCAGCGCAGCCGGGTCGCGCGCAGTCGCGGCGTCCGCGATCACCACCGATCCGCCGTTCGCGAGCGCGCACCAGATTTCCCAGATCGAGAAGTCGAACGCGAAGCTGTGCGCGCATACGAAGACGTCGGACGGTCCGAACGCGAAGGGCATGCGGTCGTTTGCGAGCAGCCGCACCGCGTTGCGGTGGCTGACCAGGCATCCTTTGGGCAGGCCGGTCGAGCCCGAGGTATAGATGACATAGGCGGTGTCGTCGGGTGTGCGCGTGACGACAGGCCGCGTCGCTCCGCGCGCGCCCACGTCGAGCGCAAGTCCGCGCGCCATTTCGGGCAGCAGTGCCGCCGTGCTGGCGTCGACGATCACCGCGGCGCAACCGCTGTCGCCGAGGATATGTGCGAGCAGCGCCGGCGGATGCGCGCCATCGAGCGGAACGAACACACAGCCCGCCTTGAGGATCGCCAACTCGGCCACGACGCACCGCTCGGAGCGCGGCAGCAACATGCCCACGCATGACCCTGCCGGCGCGCGCGCGGCGATCGCCGCGGCCAGCGCATCGGAGGCGGCGGAAAGATCGGCATAGTCGAGTGCGGTGTCGCCCGACACCACCGCGACGCGCCCGGCATGCGCCGCTGCGGCGGTGTCGAACAGCTCGACCAGCGTCGCTTCGCGCGGATAGTCGGCAGCGGTGTCATTGAGCGCGGCGACTACGGCGGCCTGGCCCGGCGTAACCAGGTCGATCCCGCCGATCGGGTCGTCCGGACTGTCGGCAATGGCCGCCAGCATCTGGCCGAACGCCGCGGCCCAATGCTCGATGGTGCCGCGGTCGAACAACTGCGTGGCGAAGCCGAAGCGCAAGGTCAGCGCGCCGTCGATCTCGGTGATGTCGAGCGCCAGGTCGAACATTGCCGCCTGCAGCGCGATCTCACGGCTGGTGAAGTCGAGATTGGCGATGCGAAACGCGCGCGCGGTCGCGTTCTCATAGGACAGCATGGTGTCGAACACGGCGTTGCGCCCCGGCGCGGGCGGTCCAGCGAGTGCCGCGGCGGCCTCGAACGGGAAGTCGCCATGATCATAGGCAGCGAGTGCCACCTGTGCGACCGCGTCGAGATGCGCCGCGAATGGCAGCTCCGCGCTCGGCCGCGTGCGGAACGCGACTGTATTGACGAACATGCCCACCGCGCGCGCTACCGCCGCCTGCTCGCGCCCGGAGCTGGCGCCCGCGATCACGATATCGTCCTGCCCGCTCAACCGGTGAAGGAAACCGCTCCATGCCGCGAGCAGCACCATGTAGAGCGAGGCGCCGCCGCGCGTACGGCCGAGTGCCTTGAGCCGGTCGACCAGCGTCCTGGGGGCATGGACGATGACCGCGTCACCGCGAAAATCCCGTTCCAGCGGACGGGGGCGATCGCCAGGCAGATCGAGCTGGGGCAGATTGGCGAGCTGTCCGCGCCAGAAGGCAGCGTTGGCTTCGCCGCGCGCGCCTTCGCCGCCAGCAGCTGCGGCGAGACGTGCCGCGGCGAGGTCATAGTCGACCGGCGGCAACGTCTCGCCGGCGTAGAGCGCCATGAGCTCTGCCGCGATGATGTCGAACGACAGTCCGTCCACCGCGATGTGGTGTGTGTCGGCGAGCAACAGGTGCCGCTCCGGCGCGAGCCGGCCGATCGCGACGCGGATCAGCGGCGCCTGCGACACGTCGAACGGGCGGATGAACGCCGCGATGAATGCGTCCTCGCCGCCGGCCGCGACATCCATGCGCTCGATGGCGAAGCGCGGCTCCGCGATACGCTTGGCCACGGGCTCGCCGTCGATCGTGACGAAGGCGGTGCGTAGCGCCGGGTGGCGACGGATCGTCGCGCGGAACGCGTCCTCGAGCCGGTCTGCGTCGAGATGCCCGTCGATCGTGAACGCCTGAGGCAAGTGATAGGGCGCCTCGCCGCCCTCGCGCTGCGCGAGCGCGTAGAGCCGCCTTTCGGGCGAACTCAGCGCGCTGAACTGCGGAGCGGGATAGGCGTCGGTCGACCAATCGAAGCCATGCGCGCGAATCTCGACGATCGCACCGGTGATTGCCTCGAACACTGCGTCGACTTCAGCCTGACTGTGCGCGGTCGAGAAGAAGTTGATCCGCCGCTCCCAGGTGTAGACGCCGCGGATCAGCATCGACAGATAGAGCAATTCGAGCTCGATCGGCTCGCGGTCCTGCGCGCCGATCGGCACGATCCGCCACTGCGACGAGAAATGCTTCGCGCGCAGCGGCACGCGCTCGCGCTCGAACCAGTGGTTCAGCCGGTCGCAGAACGCCTCGGTGCGCGCCGTCACCCCATCCTGCAGCGCCGCGCCTTCGGCCTTCATATGCGTGAGCGCCGCATGCGCCGCGGTCATCGTCGCGGGGTTGCGGCAGAAAGTGCCGCCGAAATAGATCATCGCCGACTGCGGGCCTGACCGGTCGCCGTAGTCCCAGTCGCCGCCATCGATATAGTCGAGAAAGCGCGCCTTGCCGGCGATCACGCCGATCGGCATGCCGCCGCCGACAATCTTGCCGTAGAGCGCCATGTCGGCATCGATTCCGAACCAGGCCTGCGCTCCGCCCGGTCCGGCGCGGAAGCCGTTGATCATCTCGTCGAAGATCAACGCCGTGCCCGAACTGCGCGTGAGGCGCCGCAGTGCCTTGAGGAAGCCCTGGGGCTGGAGGTCGGGATCGCGGCTCTGTACCGGTTCGACCAGCACCCCGGCCAAGCTGTCGCCGTGCGCGCGGATATAGTCGAGCGACGCCGACGAGTCGTAGGGCAGGACCACCAGGTCTTCGATCATCCCCTCGGGCGTCCCGAGCCCAATGGGAACGCGCTCGCCGTCGATTTCGGTCGCGAGAACGCCATCGAAGATGCCGTGATAGCTGTTCTTGAACAGCACGATGGTCTTGCGCCCCGTCGCGGCGCGGGCGAGGCGCAGCGCGACCATCACCACTTCCGAGCCAGTGTTGCTGAATGCCACGCGCTCGGTGCCGGTCAGCTCGGCGATCAGTTGCGCCGCAGTGGCCGCGTGCGGCGATTGCGTACCGAGTTCGATGCCGCGGTCCATCTGCGTCTTGAGCGCGTCATGGATGAAAGCGGGCTTGTGGCCGAAGAAATGCACGCCCATGCCCATCGCAATGTCGATGTAACGATTGCCGTCGACATCGGTAACGAACGGCCCGTCGGAACCCGCCGAGACGATAGGATATTTGGCTTCCTTGAGCTGTCCCCAGAAAGACAGGGTGTGCTTCCAGTCGGCGAGCACCGCGCGGCTATCGCGCGTGCGGACCTTCGAACCGCCGGTGCGCGCGACATGCACGCAGACCAGGCGGTCGACATAGGCCTGCTGCTCGGTGCTGAGCTTGACGCCAGCAAGGTTGATGCCGCGGATTTGCGTGATCGGCACGGAGACCGGCGCCTTGGGTTGCTCCGCCTTCGGCAAGGAAACCTCTGCCGCGCGTGTCGCGGGGACGGGGAGGGCGACTGGCGCCTGGCCCGCCGCGGCGAGCTGCAGCCGGCTAAGCTCGTTCAGGCCGGCAAGATTCTGCGCGGCGAGCGCGGCCATCGCCTGTAGCTGCTGCTGGAACAGCGTGCTGTCGCCGGTGATCGCTGCGGGGGCCGTGGCGAGCGGAGCGCTTGCTGCGGGCGGTGCCGCGTGCGGGGCGATTGGCACGCTGGACGCCGCGGCGGGAAGCGGTGTCGGCGCGTCGGGGCAACGCTTGGCGTTCGCTTCCAGATAGATCTGGATCTCGGCGAGCGTGCCGAGCTCCTTGAACAACTGGCTCATCTTGAGTTCGACGCCATAGTCACGCTCGACGGCTTGGCCGAGCTTGAGCAGCATCAGCGAATCCAGCCCCATGTCGGTCAGGTGCTGCACGGGGCTGATCTCGGCCGGTTCGAGCCGGGTGATCGACGCCAGTGTTTCGATCAGATGGTCGACGATTCCGGCAGTGTTCATGGCGATTATCTCGGCCGGCGCTGCGCCGGATGGGCTTTGATCAGGGGAGGACCAGCCGGCGGGACGCAGTGGCGCGACCTCGAGCCAATAAGGCTTGCGCTGGAACGGGTAGTGCGGCGCGGCGATGATGTGCCGGGGGGCAGGCATGGTCGCCGCCCAGTCCACTTCGGCGCCGTCGCACCACAAGGCGGCGCTCGCCCAGGCGATCTGGACGCGTTCGTCGACGCCGCGCGTGAGAGAAGCCGTGGTCAGAGCCGCGCCGCCCGCGTGCGCGAAACCGGTGAGCACATCGCTGGTGCCGATCTCGAGGAATCGCTCGAATCCGTCGGCACGCAGCGCGGCGAGCGCATCGGCGAAGCGGACTGGGGCGGTGATCTGCTCGATCCAGTAGTCGGCTGTCAGCGCCTGGCCGGCCGCCAGCTTCGCGCCGGTCAGCGTCGAATAAAACGGCAACCGCGGCGAACCCGCCTGAATGGCTTGGCAGACCGCCCGAAAGCCCGCGAGCATCGGTCGCATCAACGGCGAATGGAACGCGTGCGACACCTTCAGCCGGAGGGACCCGATACCCTCCCGGGCAAGCACCGCCAGCACTTCGGCCAGCGCTGCCGCGTCACCCGACAACGTGATCGACTCGGCAGTGTTGACCTCTGCAATGGCCAGCTTGTCCGAGTGCCTCTGCACCACGTGCGCAACCCGTTCGCGCGCCGCGAACACCGTCGCCCTCGCACCACCCATAGGCAACGCCTGCGTCCGCTGCCCGCACTCGATCACCAGTGCCATCGCTGCCTCGGGCGTGATTGCGCCGGCCACCGCCGCCGCCGCGAACTCGCCGACGCCGTGCCCCACCACAGCGTCGGGTCTCACGCCGCGGCTCGCCCACAGCTCGCTCAGAGCCCACTGGATCGCAAACGTGACCGCCTGCGCGATCCCACTCCGTGCCAGCGCTTCGCCGTCGTCGAGCAACGCGGCGAGCGGCGCGCCCAGCGCGTCGCCCGCGACCGCGGCACAGCGCTCGAACGCCGCGCGAAACACCGGCTCGGTCGTCATCAACACACGGCCCATCCCGGCATCGTGCTCACCCTGGCCGGTGAAGAGGAACGCCGTGGCAGACTGGCGCGGCGAAGCAGGCGCGCGCGCCGCGGCGGCGCGAAGATCGGCGACGAGCTGCGCAGCGTCGGCGCCGACCGCGACCAGGCGTGCGGCCAGCGGCGTCCGCCGCGCGGCAGTGGCGCAGAGGTCGGCGATATCGGCACTCGTCGCTTCGGCGAGCCGCGACTCCCAGGCCGCGGCCATCGCCGCCAGCGCAGCAGGCGTCGCAGCGGAAAGCGCAAGGACGTGGGGCAGGGGGGGGGCCACGCTGGCCGCGTCGTACGTCGGCGCTGCCGCGACGACCAGATGTGCGTTGGTCCCGCTCAGCCCGAACGAACTGATCCCTGCCGCCTGCGCCGGCCAGGTCTGCGGCGCCGCGACGACGTCGATCGAAGCCGAAGCCCAGTCGATATGACTGTTGGGTGTTTTGAAGTGCAGACTTGGCGGCAGCGTCGCGTGGCGCATCGCCAGAATCGTCTTGATCACGCCCGCCACACCCGCTGCGGCTTCGGTATGACCGATATTGGTCTTGACCGATCCGAGCTTTAGCGTGCGCTCCGGGACACGCTTGCCGAACACCGCGTCGAGCGCGCCGAACTCGATCGGATCGCCAAGCAGCGTGCCGGTGCCGTGTGCTTCGATATAGTCGATTGCATCAGGCCCGAGCTGCGCGTCGGCAAGTGCAGCGCGGATCACGGCCTGCTGCGCGAGGCCGTTGGGCGCGGTAAGCCCGTTGCTGCGCCCGTCGTGATTGACTGCCGAGCCGGCTAGCAGCGCATGCACCGGATCGCCGTCGCGCAGTGCATCGTCGAGCCGTTTGAGAACCAGCAGTCCGCAGCCTTCACCGCGACCATAGCCCGAGGCCCGGTCGTCGAACGCGCGGCTGCGTCCGTCGGCCGCGAGCGCCTGGACCTTGCACAGGGCGACGCTGCTGTCGGGCGAAAGGATCAGGCTGATCCCACCAGACAGCGCGACGTCGCAATCGCGGCGGCGCAGCGCCTTGATCGCCGCATCGAGCGCGACCAGGGAAGACGAGCAGGCGGTGTCGAGCGTGATGCACGGTCCGCGAAAATCGTAGAAATAGGAAAGGCGTCCCGCCGCGGTGCTGAACATCACGCCGCTACCCGAATACGGCGTAATCCGCGCTGGGTCGCCTGAATGGACGTGCGCCTGGATGTAGTCGTAGTTCGACAGCCCAATGAACACGCCTGTACGCGTGCCGGCGAGGCGCCGCGTGTCGATCCGCGCGTCCTCGAACGCTTCCCAGCTCACTTCGAGCAGCAGGCGCTGCTGCGGATCCATTGCTTCTGCTTCGGCGGGGGTAATGCGGAAGAAGCCCGGATCGAACCCGCGGACGTCGCCGATAAGCGCCGCCTCGCGCACATACATGCGGCCGGGGTCGGTCGGATTCGCGCTATACCATCGGTCGATGTCGAAACGTTCGCGCGGAATCGGCGCGACAGCGTCGCGGCCTTCGGCCAGCAATTCCCAGAAGCGTTCGGGATCGTCGGCACCGCCCGGATAGCGGCAGCCCATGCCTACCACCGCGATCGGACTGGTCGCACGCAGCGCCGCGTTTTCTTCACGCAGCGCGCGGATCTGAATCGAGGCGCGCCGCAGCGCCTCGACATATTGGTTCTGCTCTGGCGTTTCGGTTTCGATCCGCACTGCGCCCCCGGCGGATGGACATCCAGGTCGAGAATCGCGTGCATCGGGCACGCAAAAGCATGCCGCGATACCGGATCACAGTGCATGCGATCAGGCCCAGCACCTGGAACCTAGTCTGCGAATGGCCGACCGGCGCGCCGCACGCGCCGGTCAGAGGAAGGTCTCAGCCTGCGGTCTTGCTGGGCGATTTGTTGATCTTCTCGTTGGCGGCATTGAGCGCGCTGCTGGCATCGCTCATCAGGCTCGTGCCGGTGGTCGCCAACTTGTACGAATTGATGCGCAGGCCAATCGCAGCGAGCGCACCGAGGATCGGCATCGTCGGCGCGAGCACCGCTACCGCGGCTACAGTGCCCACGAACGTGGCCACGCCAGTACCGACGTTTCCGGCAACGAGGTTTGAAGCTCCGGGAACAAGAATCTCGGCTGCCACCATCGCGGTCTTGGCGAGCGTGGTGTTGCCGTCCATCGTCTCAGTGGTATTCATCTGCTGTCCTTTCCGAAGAATTCGACGAATCTTTCGCGGAATCACGCGACCGCTACGGTTACTGCAGAAATCCTAGCGTTCTCATGGGCGAGAATAGCGGTATAAAACTAAAATGCAACAACTTATTTATGCAAGTCTTCACCGCCAGAGGAGCCTGGAGAACAAGCCAGGGAGCGCATCCTGCGGTGCGCGAGTGGCAGCCTGTGCTCGTCGCACCGCATTCGATGCGACGAAGCAGAACACCATGTCGCCGATCGGGGTGGGGTTGGCGTAACTGCGCTCCCGGACCGCGTGGAAATGGTCGAGCCTTGGCTTGGTGCGCAAGCATCTAAGCCTTTGCGCCGCGCCGGGCTCAGGGCCGGGCTCAGGAGATCTCCCGCGGCCAACACACTAACCGCGACCTCGGGGGCTTTGCCATCGGCGCGCAGCACTGAGGTGGGTCACGCCTGGACCAGAAAGCGGCAAGGGATCATGGGCCAGACCATCGGCTGCACTCGGTTGGGATGCGGCTCGACGAAGCAAGCGCGCTTGCGGCCGAGGCGCCCTGATCGGGGATGAGCCTGACTCCGATAGAGCAGAGGCTGGGACGTAGGTCTGCTGGGCTGTAAGTCTCTGGCAGACGCGCTAAATCGCGCTCAATCGGAATATCGCCAAAAATAATGATTTTTCATATAGTTAGAGCGGTGTGCCGCTGCACAAAAAATCGCTGATTGAGCGGACGGAACGAATCCTAAATGTTTTTCGATGTCGTTCTTGGAAACGGCGATCAATGAGTCGAATCGGCGACGATTTCTGCACACCCATTCGTCTGTCCGGCAGTCGTAGCAGTTGCTTAGGGGTGTTCGTACCCGCCGGCAGTCCCGTAAAAACATGACCTGCGGCCAGTCTATCCACGACCGAGAGCAGGGCAAGATGTGCGCCCACTGCTGGCGGAAAAGCTCGCGACCGTACGCCGGTTGGGCAGGCTCGGCGCGCGCAGCGCTTGCCGGCGAACGATGTACCGCGGGGGGCTTAGGCTGCGAGGATCACCTGTATTGCTTCCGTCACGAAATCGGAGGCGGGTTCAGTTCGCTGGCCCCGCAGGGCCTCTGATCCAGTTCCGTCAACCGTGAGGCTACGTCGCGTTCTGACATTTCCATCGAGATGGGCTCACTGAAAGAACGCTTGAGCACCCGCCCGATGCATTGATAGAGCGCGCTCCAGCGGTACCGCAAGACCGGCGTCTGATACAAGATTTGCGGCAGCAAGCGATAGGCGCACTGACTGGCGTAGAGGTCGCGGCCTGTACTTCCGAGTCGCTCGGCATGTCGTGCCAACAGAAGCAGTGCCAGAAATGCGTTGAGCGAGCCCAGACGAAACAGCGCTTGTACGTCGGGTGGGCGAGCCTCCAACCAGACAATTGCCGTGTCGTTGCGTGGCGCGCTGCGCAGCAAGATGCGCACAATCTGCGCCGGGAAGGCGTAGAGCAACTCCGTTTGCCCGAGAACGATAGTCGGTTCCGCGAGCAGCGGCCACAGCCATGATCGGCTCCAGGTGCGGATGTGCACGGAGCCGCCCGAGCGTTTCTCGATCAGCGCCGATTTGGCAGCACTCGGAACCACGCCATGGTTGCGCCAGCGACGATAAGTGCCCGCCCAGACTGGCGTACCGAGTTCGGTGAGGTAGGGACGGCGGCGGTCGATACGTCGCTCAAGCACAATGGGCGAGTCCGTCCCGAAATGAAGCGCAATGGCAGCAAAGCATGCCGAGCCCGCGCAGCGAGCGACGGCGTACCGGTGCCGCCAAAGCGCGTCGTTCCCGCGCCAACGATCATCCTCGTCGCGCACGCTTGAGGCGAGGTTGCATGTGGTAAAGAAGGTTGGAAGAGTCCACTTCTTTCCTCCTGCTCAGATTTTTGTCGTTCTGGATTCGGGCGACGTACTTGCGGTGCTGACCGACAAGTCTACGATCTCTCAAGCGTCATCTAGCGTGATTGGCGCGCACGAGGAGGCGTTTTCCGTGACTAGCCGGTTACGCGCATTGCGTGAATCGCTCACGAGTTCGTACGGGCCGCTGGTTGGCGGCGCTGCGTTGACCCGTGCGTTGGGCTATCCCAGTCAGAGCGCCTTTCGGCAAGCCTTGGCGCATCAGCGCCTACCCGTCGCCGTTTTTGAGATCCAAGGTCGGCGGGGGCGTTTTGCTTTGACCGCGGATATCGCGGATTGGCTCTGGAGCATCTCGGAGGGGCGGCAGTTTCGGCGCCCTGACCTGGTGGTATCGCAGACGAACAGCGTCAACAAACAGCCCGGTGGCGAGGCCGCCGACTAAACAGGGGAGGGCAGGTGCGTTCGCTGGGTGCGAAGGACGTACCCGACGCGAACAAGGAGGGTCGGCACGGAGGCGATTTTGGCACAAGCACAAGTGTTTGCAGCAGCCAAAAACGCGCCGGCCCCAGCGATTCGTGGTCGCTTGGGGCCGGGAGGACTCAATTGAGCGGAGAGTCCGGGCGTTAGTGTCCTGACGTGCAGCGTAGGTGTCAAGCAGTTCTCGCTGCTGGCAGGGCTGGTTGCTGCCTCCTGAAGGAGGAGGCATGACCATGAACGAACAAGAGGCGCCGGAGCGTGCTCCAGCGTTGTGGCAGCTCGTGCCCGGCGCGAGCGTTGTATGGAACACGGCCCTGTACGACGTCGTCTCGATTGACGACCTGCAGCGTGTGCAACTACGCCATTTGATCACGGGTGAGCGTGTTGTTGCTCCTGTCGGTGAGTTGTTGCCGATGGGGGCGTCCCTCGAGAGCCCACCTGTCGGCGACGTCGATCCTGCTGAACTTGCGCGTGCATGCACGCGTGAGAAAGCCCTGCGGCCGTTCGTGCTGTGCGGCGAACGCCTCAGTGCCGCGCAGATGAGCATGATCAAGGAAGAGTTGGGTCTCAAGGAAAGCCAGATTCGCAAGCTCATGCGGCAGCTGGCCCGCGACCCCGTGCCATTGTCCATCGTTCGCAGGGCGCGCGGACGGCGTCGCAACTGCCGCATGCTTCCAAAGCCGGTCGAGAGCATCGTTCGCACCGCGATTATTGGGGCGGTGCGAGGTAAGAAAACGGTGTCCCTGTCGGCGTTGAATGACGAGGTCACCCGACTCTGTGGGAATGCCGGACAAAAGGCACCGCATCGCCAGACTCTAGCGCGCCGAGTGAGCGTCGATGGCCCCGAACTACGATTTCGGCGCCGATTGGGGCCCCAACGTGCGCGCGAACGTGTGCGTGCCAAACCGGGTGTCATGAAAACGAGCCACGCGCTCGCGCAGGTCCAGATCGATCACTCGCCGTTGGATTTAATCCTGGTGGACTCGATCGAGCGCCTGCCGATCGGGCGGGGATACGTCACCTGGGTGATGGATATCCATACGCGTGCAGTATTGGGTATTTGCGTGTCACTCGAGCCGCCTAGTTCGCTGACGGCCGCGCTGGCACTTGTGCACGCGATCTTGCCGAAGGACTCGTGGCTAGCTGAACGCGGTTTAAGTGACATCGAGTGGCCCATGTATGGGAAGCCAACCGCCTCCAAAGCAGACAATGCGGCTGAGTTTAAGGGGAATGCGTACATCACTGGATGCCATGAATGGGGCATCACGCCGGAGTGGCGCAATCCGGGAGCCAAGGAACAGGGCGCCTTTGTTGAGCGTCTGATTGGCACGTTCCAACGCAAAGCCGAGGTACTTCCCGGCGCGACCGGCGCGAGCGCGAAACAGCGCCGCGGGTACGACCCAGCCGAGACGGCCTGCATGACGCTGCAAGAATCCGAGATCTGGCTCGTGCGTGAGATTGTGGCATACCACCGCGACACGCACCGCACGCTGCAGATGGCGCCAGGTCTTGCGTGGCGGCAGGCCCATGAAACACCCATGGGTCTGCTGTCACCGACCGGCCTAATGGAGCCACCCAAGATCGGGCTAATGGAGCCAGTAG
>NZ_JAVTWC010000092.1:0-6449 GCF_032229445.1 Tahibacter sp. | reverse complement strand
TCGAGGACGAACAGGTGCTCAAAAATCTCTGAAGCTTGTGAATTCTGCGAAAGGGTCATGGTCTTGTCGGCGCCGTGCTCCGGGTCGTATCGACGTGGACCCAGGTGGGCCAGGTTCCGGTGCGTGTTCGAGCTCTGATGGGGATTGCTCCCGATTCTATACGCATTGAACCCGGCGTGCCTCCTGTGGCCGCCAGCGTTTCCCCGGCTCGCGGCATCCTTGCTGTTGCAGTTCCCGACGTTCGGCTGCGGCCGATTTTCCGGCGATGGCGAAGCGCTGGCCAATGCGATTGACGTCGGTGCGGTCGACCGCGAAGCCGCTCTTGCGCAGCAGGGCTTCGAGGGCGGTGGCGGTAGCCGGCCGAGCTTGATTCGGCTGGCCGAGACGGCACGTCGGCAGCGATCAGCAGTGAGCGGTTGCGCAGCAGGCGATGCAGGCAGGCGTCGCGCAGGGTGCCGGTTCCAGCTGCCGGCCGCCAGTAGTGATCGACGGTGTCAGACCGGTCCGTCGGCATCATCGGCTGGCCAAAGGTTGCGCTCGAGTTCTTCCCGATCGAGGAAGGGGTACATGTCTTCAAGCGGCGCCGAGACAATCTGTCCATCGTCGACTTGGCGCGAACTCATGCGCGGTTCGAACTGTTGCTTCTCATCGAGGATGACCTGGCACAGGTGCGGGCCCGGGGCATCCAGAACCGCCGGCAGCCTCTCGGCGAAGTCGGCCGCGTCGAGGCGCGACGCCGGAATGCCGAAAGCCCTGGCGACGGCGACAAAGTCGGGAAGCTCGACGCCGGATTCGGGTCCGGCGCCGGCCAGACGACCGAAGAAATTCGTCTGCGAGGTGCGAATCGACAGGTAGCCGCTGTTGTCGAGCACGAAGATCTTGATCGGCAAGCGATGCTGAGCGACCGTCTGCAGCTCCTGAATGTTCATCATGATGCTGCCGTCACCGGCCAGACAGATGACTCGGCGCTGCTGGCCTCTGGCGCTTAGCGCGCCGTAATACGCACCGATTGCCGCCGGCAGGTCGTAGCCCATCGAGGCGCTGCCAGAGTTGGAAAACATCCGCATGCCGTGCTTGATGACGCCTGCCTGAAACGGAACGATGCATGCGGTGGCGTTGCCGCAGGCAACGATGTCTTCGCCGGCGAAGTGGTCAAACAGCGTTTCGATGAAATGATAGGGATTGATCTTGTCCTTGAATTCCCTCTGACGTGGCAGCACGCTTGGATAACGCAGCAGACGCTCCTTGCACCAGGCCAGCCAGGTGACATGGGCGGGTGGGACTTGCCAGGTTCCCAGTTGTTGTTCGAGTGCGGCAAGGAAGCATTTGAGATCTGCCGTGATCGCCATATCCGGCCTGACCGTCGGCTTGGCGAACTCGGCAGGATCGATATCCACCTGGATTTTGAAGGCGCGTGGAGCAAACGCCTGCCAGTTGTAGCTGACCTGGCGGATGTTGAGCCGGCTGCCAAGAATCAGCAGTAGGTCGGCGTTCTGCACGGTGAGGTTGCCCGCACGCGTGCCGATGGTGCCCGGGCGTCCGCAAAACAGCGGGTCGGCGGAGGCGATCAGATCGTGGGTCCACGCGGTGGTCACGGGAATGCCGAGACGGCGAACAACCGCTTCGAATTCGGCAAGGGCCGCGGCGGCGCGAACACCACTCCCGGCCAGAATCACCGGGCGTTTGGCAGCTCTCAGGTGCTCGACGGCGACGGCGACATCCGCCATTGCCGGGATTGCGGCCGCGCTCGCCGCCGGTGCGAAGCGGCGCAGTGTCGATGCCTCGACCTTGGCGCTTTGCACGTCGATGGGGATATCCAGCCAGACCGGGCCGGGCCGGCCATTCGTCGCCAGGTAAAGCGCCTGATCGAGATGCCATGCGATGTCCTCGGGATGTTCCACCACTGCCGCATATTTGGTGATGCCGCGCACCATCGGGATGATTTCGCCTTCCTGATCGCCGAGCTGGCGCAGTCCCGGCACGGGCGTGGTGGCCAGGCAGGTCGCGCGCTTGACCTGTCCGGAGAGCACGATCATTGGAATCGAGTCGGTCCACGCGCCGTAGACGCCGTTTAGTGCATTGATGCCGCCGGGGCCGGTGGTGACGTTGAGGAGCGCTGGCTTGCCGGCAAGGCGAGCATAGGCTTCGGCAGCCATCGCGGCGGCTTGTTCATGGTGAAAGAATATGGGCGTGAGGCTGGGTTGATGGCACAAGGCATCATTGAGAAACATCGCGCCGCCACCGGTAACGAGAAAAACGAACCTGCCGCCGGAGACCGCAAGCCGCTTGGCTACGTAGCTGGCGACCGTGCTCACGGAAAAGTCGGCGCTGGCGGGACGGCGTGCATGCAGTCGGGGGCCTTGCGACTAGAGATCCAGGACGCGGCGGAAATAAGCCACGGTTTCGCGCAGGCCGTCCGTCAGCCCGACCTTGGGCGACCAGCCGAGCTCTTTCTCCGCCAGCGCGATGTCGGGCTGCCTTTGTCGGGGGTCGTCCTGCGGTAGAGGCTTGAAGCAGAGCTTCGACGGTCCGCCGACGATTGAGAGCACCTGCTCGGCTAGCTCGAGCATGGTGAATTCGCTCGAATTGCCGAGATTGACCGGCCCGGTGAACTCCACACGCGTATCCATCATCTGCAGCATGCCGTCGATCAGGTCATCGACATAGCAGAAGCTGCGCGACTGGGAGCCGTCGCCGTAGATCGTCAGGTCCTTGCCGGCCAGCGCCTGGCAGATGAAGTTGCTGACCACGCGGCCATCGGCTGGATGCATGCGCGGGCCGTAGGTGTTGAAGATCCTCACCACCTTGATTTGCAGATGGTGCTGGCGGTGATAATCGAAGAACAGCGTCTCAGCACAGCGCTTGCCTTCGTCATAGCAGCTGCGTATGCCGATCGGGTTGACGCGGCCCCAGTATTCCTCGGGTTGCGGGTGTACCTCCGGATCGCCGTAGACCTCGCTGGTGGAGGCTTGCAGGATGCGCGCCTTGACGCGCTTGGCGAGTCCCAGCACGTTGATCGCACCGTGCACGCTGGTCTTGGTGGTCTGCACCGGATCCAACTGGTAGTGGATCGGGCTGGCCGGGCAGGCGAGATTGAAGATGCGGTCGACTTCGACGTAGAGCGGGAAGGTTACGTCATGGCGCATCAGTTCGAAATAGGGATGGTTCAGCAGGTGCGCGACATTGCGCTTCGATCCGGTAAAGAAGTTGTCGACGCAGAGCACGTCATCACCTCGTTCGACAAGGCGATCGCAGAGATGGGACCCGAGGAAGCCGGCGCCGCCGGTGACCAGAACTCGATTCATGTCGGTGACTTTGGAGTAGTTTGGCAGGGTTGTGTCGAGATGGCCGTGGCGGACGGCATGGTCTGCGGGCTAGAGCACGTGCCTGAGGCCGTGCACTTGAGGCCGCCGCCAGTAGAACCACATTCTACTGAAACGCCCGGCGATGCGATGGGATGGCGGCCGATGCCGTAGAGCGAGCCGATGGTCACCCCGCCCGCGCTCATATATTGATTGCCGATGACTTCGCCCTGTTCGAAGTGGTTTTCCATGAGCCGTTTCAGCGACCCGACCGAAAAGAAATGGACGTGGTCGCTGTTGGCGTATTCCTCCGGTCCAGTGGGAACTTCGACCAGTGCCAGCCCGTCAGGTTTGAGGATGTCGGCGATCTTGGCGAATGTCGATTTCAGGTCTGGCATGTGCTCAATGGTGTGAAAAGAGGCGACCACGTCGTAGTGTGCCCGCGGCAGCGGGATGTTCTCGAAAAGCCCGATCCTGATATCGACACCGAGTTTCTTCATGCCTGCTTCCGCGGTCGGCCTGTTGCATTCACAGCCAAGCGCTTCATGGCCAAGGTTCGCCAGTTCCCTTAGAAGGATTCCTTCCGAACAGCCGATCTCAAAGTATCTTTCTGGCACATCCATTAGCGCTCCTGCGCTTTTCAGCGATCCGATGCGGGCATCGAGAAATTCCTTCCACTGCGGGCCGTATTCGATGCGGGATATTCCCTGATGCACCTTGTCGCTGCGCCAGTATTCCAGATCCCGATACATTAGGTGCAGGATGAGGTCCTTCGGGGTCTTGCGACTGTAGACATGGCCGCACTCCCCGCAGCGGTCGAGCGGCGAATACTGGGCGTTGAACTCGAGGCGGTCCGGCTTGCCACCACATACGGGGCACGACGCGACCCGCCGGGTGAAACCCGGAACACGGTACAGGCAGGCGATGGCCAATTGCGCCAGCGCAGCAGCGAGCCGGGAAGCGCGCGAGGGCAAAGCGGATGTCACCGCGCTTTCCGACGCTGAAGCGGCGGTCGGTCGATGGTTGATGCTTGCCGCTTCCCGGAGGGGATGCAACGAGGATGGTTTGCCGTCATTGAAAAGTCCGCTATATGTGGCGCGCGGGCAGTCGCCGTGCATGTGAGAGAATCGGTCCCACCAATCTGTACCGGACGGTTTCCGGGAACAAACCGCTGTTTGCCGATCAATATGGTTTTCAGGACACGATTATGCATTGCGGACGACTTGCCGTCGAACGATCCCGCGCGCGTTGGACGCCTCGCGGCGGGGAAAGCCTGAGGGCATGCGGCAAGCCATGAGGATTTCCCTGATCGTTGCCACCGTTGGCCGCTCTGCGGAACTGGAGCGTTTGCTGGAGTCGCTGGTCTTGCAGGCCTACCCGGACCTGGAGGTGATCGTTGTCGACCAGAATCGCGATGATCGGGTGTTGCGGACGATCAAGAAGTGGGCCGGGCGTTTGCCGATCATCCATCTCGTATCCGATCCCGGCGCTTCCCGCGCACGCAACGTGGGATTGGCCGCGGCGAGCGGCGATATAATCGGCTTTCCAGACGACGATTGCTGGTATCCGCCGAACCTGCTGCGACGGGTCTCCGGGTTCCTGTCGGAGTCCGTGGAACGGGATGGAATCATCGGGCATACGGTGGGCGAGGATGGTCGTGCCACCTTGCCCTGGAACGACGGTGCCGGCCTGCTGTCCGCGTCGATGTCGTGGCGGCGATCGGTGACCTATGCGTATTTTTTTAGACGTCGCGCGGCGCTTGCGGTGGGCGGCTTCGACGTCAGCCTTGGTCCCGGCGCCGGCACGCCGTGGGGCGCGGGGGACGACAATGATTTTATGCTGCGTGCCTTGGAGAACGGAGCGCGAGTGTTTTTCGACCCGGAGTTGACTGTTCATCATCCGCCGCTGTTCCTCGGCTTTGACGCGGAGTCAATCGCCAAGAGAACGCGATACGCACGGGCCGACGGCCGAGTGCTGCGTAAGCATCCGATGCCATCGTGGTGGATGCTGGCATTCTTCGGTATGCCGCTGGCGCGTTGGGTTCTAGCGGCGCCATCGCTCGACGCGGCCAGGCTGCGCTTTCACTGGGCCACCTTTCTCGGTCGGGTGCGCGGCTACAGGGACCCGGCGCCCGCATGATTGCGGCCTGGCATCTGGCGGCACGGCCAGTGTTTGCGTTCGGTCGGGCGAACCGTGCTTGGCGCGTGCACTGCGTCACATGTTTTTTGGGCAGCATGGCCTGATTTGGATGGCGATATGGATTTGACAGATCATCAGCTTCTTACCACCGATAGCCGGCTGCTGGGCATGCTCCAGCGGCGCGAGGTTTGCGCGCCTTTCGTCACCATCGTTGTCACCGTGTTCAATTACGAGCGCTACGTTGCCGATTGCCTGCGCTCGATTGCGGTACAGACCTACCGGAATTTCAAATGCGTGGTGGTCGACGATTGCTCGACGGATCAGTCGGTAAGCGTGATCGAGCGCATGATCGCCGAACAGCAAATGGGCGACCGCTTCGTTCTGATCCGCCACGAGATAAACAGCGGGCAGATGGCCGGCTTCAAGACCGGCTGCGACAACGCCGAGGGCGAGTTTGTGGTCTATGTCGATGCCGACGACCTGTTGCTGCCGGATTTCCTGGTCGGGCATCTGGCGGTGCATCTGGGCCAACTGCCGGTGGCCTTCACCAGTTCGGACCAGTATCAGATCAACGAGACCGGCGAGGTCATCGCCGGCTTTCATTCAGATTTGCAGGCGCGCGGCCGCTATCGCCATGTCGGCTCTCACTATCTTTACGAGAACTCCTGGCTGTGGGCGACCACCAGTTCGATGATGTTCCGTCGCGCCACGCTGCAACTGGTGCTACCGGACGTGGTCGAGCCCTTCCGCGTCTGCGCCGACAACTATATTTGCCACTTCGCCAACCTGGTGGGCGGCTCGATCCTGATTCCCGAGCGCCTCGGCTGCTACCGGCGCCATGGCGCCAATTCGTTTAGCAAAAACCGCATTGTCGGCGGCCAGCATCCGACCGGCGACATGCGCGAGCATCCGCACCACGAAAGCATCCGCCGCGCCGTAGTCGATCATCTGATCGACTACGGCGACCGCTTCATCGCCCTGCTCGCCGGCTGGTGGTTCCTGGTGCTG
>NZ_JAVTWC010000091.1:0-6503 GCF_032229445.1 Tahibacter sp. | reverse complement strand
ACGATGCCCTGGCTGCCGATGTAGATCCACGAGCCGGCCGTCATCTGGCCGTACATCATGAGTCCCTTGCGATCCAGCTCGTTGAAGTGCTCCCAGGTCGACCAGGCCGGCACAAGATTGGAATTGGCCAGCAGCACACGCGGCGCGTCGACGTGAGTCGGGAAGACGCCGACCGGCTTGCCCGACTGGATCAGCAGGGTTTCATCGTCCTGAAGTTCACGCAGGGAACGCAGGATCGCGTCGAAGCATTCCCAGTTGCGCGCGGCGCGGCCGATGCCGCCATAGACGACGAGTTCAGCGGGGTTTTCCGCCACTTCCGGATCGAGGTTGTTCTGCAGCATGCGGAAGGCGGCTTCGGACAGCCAGCTCTTGCAGCTCAGCGCGTTGCCGCGGGGCGCGCGGATGACACGCGTGGTATCGATGCGGGTGGGGGCGTTCATGGCCGGCTCCGTGTGGCGAAGCGGCGATTATAGGCCGCGTCCCGGGGCCGCCGGGTGGCAGTGTGACAGCGCGCTGTCACGCTGCCCAGCCTGGGCCATTCGCACCGCCGCCGCCCCGCCCGGCAAGACTTCCGGCGCTGCAAAAGCACCATCAAGGGCTGGCATACTCGAGCGCATGCCCAGTCTCCGTCCTGCTCCGGCGCCGCTGTTGCGCCTCCTTCTGCTCGCCTGCCCGGCACTGCTGCTGGTCGCGTGTGCGAACCATGCATCGCGCGCACCCGCGCAACCCGAGCAGACACTGTCGTCGGTAGCCGCGACGACCGAACCCGACTATCTGCTGCTGGTTTCCATCGACGGTTTCCGCGCCGACTACCTGGACCGCGGCGTCACCCCACGCCTGGCCACGTTGGCCGCGGGCGGCGTACGCGCCGAGGCGTTGCGTCCGGCGTTTCCGTCGCTGACGTTTCCCAACCACTACACCCTCGTGACCGGCCTGTATCCGGACCACCACGGCATCGTGCACAACCGCATCGAGGGCGACGGGGAAAAAAGCAAATTCGTATACAGCGACGCCAGCACCACCGCCGACGCGCGCTGGTGGGGCGGCGAGCCGATCTGGGTCGGCGCCGAACGCCACGGGCTGCGCAGCGCGACCATGTTCTGGCCGGGCTCCGATGCCGCCATCGGCGGCGTGCGACCGACCTACTGGAAACCGTTCGATCGCGAGTTCAGTGCCGACGCTCGCGTCGACACGGTGCTGGGCTGGCTCGATCTGCCGGATGCGCAGCGGCCACGCTTCATGACCCTGTATTTCGAGCAGGTCGATCGGACCGGCCACGACTACGGCCCGGGCTCGCCCGAGGTCGATGCGATGCTCGGGCAGGTCGACACGGCCCTGGGACGCCTCGTCGACGGCCTCGACGCGCGCGGCCTGCGCGACAAGTTCAACCTCGTCGTGGTATCGGATCACGGCCTCACCGGGTCCAGCGTCCAGCGCACCATCGTAGCCGACGACATCGTCGACCTTCAGCGCGTGCGCGCGGTCACCTACGGCGTGGTCGCCGGGTTCGTGCCGGCGCCTGGGCAGCAGCGCTATGCGGACGCCACGCTGCTCAAGCCGCACGACCACATGCAGTGCTGGCGCCGCACACAGATTCCCGCGCGTTTCCACTACGGCAGCAACCCGCGTATTCCGCCGATCGTCTGCCTCGCGGCGCCGGGCTGGATGATCACCAACGCCACCTGGCTCAAGGAGCACGCCGACGACTTCTCGCGCGGCGAGCATGGCTATGACAACGCGATACCCGACATGCGTGCGCTGTTCGTCGCCAGCGGCCCAGCCTTTCGCCGCGGCGTGCGCGTGCCGGAGTTCGACAACGTGGACGTCTATCCGCTGCTGGCCCACCTGCTCCGGATCAAGCCGGCGCACAACGACGGCAACGCACAGACCATGCACGGCATGCTGCGCGGCGCGCGCTGAGCCGGCTCAGAAACCGATCGCCCGCAGCGCGGCGGCATAGCGTTCGGCAATACGCGCCGCGTCACGGTGGCGGCCGTCGCGCACGCACCATTGTCCGTTGACCATGACGTCCCGCACGAGATTGCGGTTGCCGGAAAACACGAACGTATCGAGCAGGTGATCGCGCCCCCGCGATGCCATCTGCGGTGCGCTGTCGTCGAGCACGATCAGGTCCGCGCGCATGCCTTCGCCCGCTTCGATCACGCCGAGCGCAGCGCCTGCGGCGCGCGCGCCGCCGAACAGCGCATCGCCCCACAGCGTCTCGCCGACGCTGCTCGAGGATTCCGACACCGCGATGTTGCGATGTCTCGACTGCAGTCGCTGGCCGTATTCGAGCCAGCGCAGCTCTTCGACCGGCGATACGGAAATATGGCTGTCCGAACCGATGCCGAAGACGCCGCCGGCATCGAGGAAAGCCTTCAGCGGGAACAGACCGTCGCCGAGGTTCGCCTCTGTGGTCGGGCAGAGTCCGGCCACCGCGCCGCTGGCCGCGAGCGCGCGCGCTTCCTCGGCAGTGAGATGCGTCGCGTGCACCAGGGTCCAGCGTGCATCGACCGGCGCGTTGTCGAGCAGCCATTCCACCGGCCGCGCGTTGCGCAGCGCCAGGCAGTCCTGAACTTCGCCGATCTGCTCGGCGATGTGGATGTGGATAGGGGCGTCGTCGACGAGCCCGCTGTCGAGCACCCGCTGCAGCGACGCCTGCGGCACGGCGCGCAGCGAATGCAGCGCGACGCCGACGCGCAAGGTCGCGTCTTCCAGCCCGCGCAGCGTCTGCAGCAGGGTCAGATAGGCCTCGGTCGCGTGGCCGAAACGGCGCTGGCGTTCGCCGAGTTCGCGTCCGTCGAAACCGCCGGTCTGGTACAGCGTCGGCAGCAGGGTAAGGCCGATGCCAGTCTCACGCGCAGCCTCGATCAATGCCAGCGACATCGCCGCCGCGTCGGCGTACGGCTTGCCGTCAGGCTGATGATGCAAATAGTGGAATTCACAGACCTGGGTATAGCCAGCCTCGAGCATTTCGACGTAGAGCTGAGCGGCGATCGCCCTGAGCTCATCCGGGCCGACCCGGCCAGCGAACGCGTACATCGTTTCGCGCCAGGTCCAGAAGCTGTCCTCGGGGTTGGTCTGGCGCTCCGCCAGCCCGGCCATGGCACGCTGGAACGCATGCGAATGCAGGTTCGGCATGCCCGGCAGCACCCAGCCGCCGAGGCGTTGTCCTGTCGCGTCTGTATTCGGTTCCACGGCGGTGAAGCAGCCGTTGTCGATACGGAAGCTCACGTCGGGCTCCCAGCCGTGGGGCAGCCAGGCATGGTCGCTGCGGTACGAGGTCATTGCGGTTCTCCGGTGAGGCGCGATCGCGGCCGCGGCAAGGCTGCGCATGGTGAGCGTTCGGCGCGCCCGCGCCAAGCCCGATCGCGCCACCGCGGCCAGCTGCACATCCTGCTGACGGTGCGGACGCGTCGACGCTGATCGTCGCGTTGACGCTGCTACCATCGCCGCATGGAGACGAACTGGGATTGCCTGCTACTGGATTGCCGGCTGGCCACACTGGCCGACAATGGACAGCCCTATGGGCGCATCGATGACGCTGCGGTCGCCTGGAAAGACGGGCTCATCGCGTTCGCCGGGCCACGCGACGAGCTACCCGGCGCGCCCGAATCACTTGCGCGCGAGATCGAATCGCTGCACGGCGCGTGGATCACGCCCGGCCTGATCGACTGCCACACGCACCTCGTCTTTGCCGGCGACCGCGCGCAGGAATTCGAGCAGCGCCTCAACGGTGCGAGCTACGAAGAGGTCGCTCGCGCGGGCGGCGGCATCAATTCCACCGTGCGCCGGACCCGCGCCGCGAGCGCCGAGGCGCTCCTCGCCCAATCGCTGCCGCGAGCACGCGCGCTGCTTGCCGACGGCGTCACCACACTGGAGATCAAATCGGGCTACGGCCTGAATCTGGACAGCGAGCGCAAGATGCTCCAGGTCGCACGACGCATCGGCGAGGAACTCGGCGTCGGCGTGCGAACGACATTTCTCGGTGCGCATGCACTGCCGCCCGAATACAGCGGCAACCAGTCGGCCTATATCGACGAGGTATGCATCCATATGATGCCGGCGCTGGCAGCCGAAGGACTGGTCGACGCGGTCGACGCGTTCTGCGAAAACATCGGCTTCACGCCCAGCGAAACGCGGCGAGTGCTGGAAACCGCGCAGGGCCTGGGCATTCCGGTCAAGCTGCATGCGGACCAGCTCAGCGACCTCCACGGCGCGGCGCTCGTGGCCGAATTCCGTGGCCTGTCGGCCGACCATATCGAATACACCGGCATCGCCGGCGTCAAGGCCATGGCCGAAGCCGGCACGGTCGCCGTACTGCTGCCGGGCGCCTTCCATGTGTTGCGCGAAACCCGGCTGCCGCCGATCGCGGCATTGCGCGATCACGGTGTCGCCATGGCCGTGTCCACCGATCTGAATCCGGGCACTTCGCCTCTGCTGTCGCTGCGCCTGGCCATGAGCCTGGCCTGCACACTGTTCCGGCTGACGCCGGAGGAAGCGCTGCGCGGCACGACCGTGCATGCGGCGCGCGCGCTGGGGCTCGGCGATCGCGGCCGGGTTGCGGTCGGGCTGCGTGCCGACCTGTGCGTCTGGGACATCGGCGAGCCGGCCGAACTGTGTTACTGGCTCGGCGGCGGTGGCGCGCGGCGCGTCTACGCGGGCGGCAGGCGGCTCGTCTGAGTGAGACTGCCGGCAACTGCCTCACAAACAAAAACCCCTGCTTGCGCAGGGGTTTTTGTTTGGACATGCCCATCCGATCGGGCGAAGCGACGACGCGAGATCAGGCGGCGGGCTTTTTCGCGGCGGGCTTCTTCGCGACCGGAGCGACCTTCTTCACAGCAGTGGTCTTGCTGACGGTCTTCGTCGCTGCATCAGTCTTGATGACATGCGGACGGATGTTGCCGTAGCTGCCGGAATAGATCTTGCCCTTGCGGGTCTTCTTGTCGCCCTTACCCATCTCGAATCACTCCAGGAATTGCTTGCAATGGCCGCGTAGCTTACCAGCGCGGCGGCCGCACGCAAAACTGGCCTGGCTGACTGGGGTCAGTGGGCGTGGCCGTGTCCGGAACAGATCGGCCTGATCGCGGTTTCCGTCGGCGGCTCGCATTCGGGTGCATGGCACAGAACCCCGTCCAGTTGGACCGTGACATGCTCAATGCCGAAGCGCTGGCGCAGCGTGCGTCCGACCGCGAGGATGGCGTCGTCCGGCGCCGTGCCTTCGTTGAGACGCGCATGCAGCGTCGCCACACGCACACCCCCGGCGAGCTGCCAGACATGTACATGGTGCACCTCGCGCACGCCGGTCACCTCCTGCTCGACCGTGCTCACGATCGCGGCCACTTCGACCCCTTCCGGAACCCCTTCCAGCAGGATGTGCGCGGAACGCCGCAGCAGGCGCCAGGCGCTGTTGAGGATCAGCAGCGACACGAAGACGGAGATCGCCGGGTCGGCCCAGAGCCAGTCGAAATAGCGCACCAGCAGCGCGGCGCTGACCGCACCGAGGGAGCCCAGCAGGTCACCGATCACATGCAGGCGCGCGCCGGCGGTATTGAGATCGTCGTGATCGTGGCCGCCGAGGACGCTCAGCACGAGCAGGTTCACACCGAGGCCAGCGAGCGCGACCGCCAGCATCATGCCGGACAGGATCGGCGCGGGCGCGTAGAAGCGCTGGGCGGCCTCGAACAGAATCCACGCGACGAGCATGAACTGCGTCAGCGCATTGGTATATCCGACCAGCACCTCCAGCCGCGCGTAGCCGAAGCTGCGCCGCGCATCGGCCGGACGCTGGGCGAAATGCGCGCCTAGCCACGCAAACAGGAGCGCCAGGGCATCGACGAGCATGTGGCCCGCGTCGGCGACCAGGGCGAGTGATCCCGACAGCCAGCCGCCGATCGCCTCAACGACCATCATCAGCGTGGTCAGCGCAAAAGCCAGCATGAGCTTGCGCGTGCGACGGCGGTCGCCAAAGTAGCCGGCTACGTGACCGCGCGCTTCGTCGTCGAGCTCGGCGTGGCTGTGGCCATGGTCGTGATCATGGTCGTGCGCAGGAGCCGCGGCGGGATGCGAATGCGGATGGGTCATCGGAAGAACGCGGCAGCAAGGGTCGCGGCATGCTAGGAACGGTGGTGCCGGTTACACAATCACCCGTGTCGGCAATTCGCATCATGCACGTGGGAAAGACGCAGGTTCACGAGATGGGCCAGCGCAAGCAGGCTGCCGCCGGTGCTGACCAGCCAGGCATGCGTCACGGCCGCATGCTCGACATCCACGATGACACCGGCGAGCAGCAGGATCAGCGCCGGCAACAGCACGAACAAGGCGTTGAGCCGCCGGTGCCGGCGATAGCCGAGCAACAGCATGGTCGTAGCGAGGGTGCACGCGAAGACGACGAAGCCACGCTCGACCGCGTGATCGGCCAGGAAGCCCAGGCCCAGCGCCGGTAGCAAGGCGATAACGAAAGGCAACAGCGCGCAGTGGATGGCACACAGAAATGAAGCGGT
>NZ_JAVTWC010000090.1:18722-42842 GCF_032229445.1 Tahibacter sp. | reverse complement strand
CGTCGGCGTTGCGCACAAAGGTGAAGCGCACGCGCTGACCGACCCGAAGGCCGTCAACCGGCACCGTGTCGGGACGCACGAACGTCATGGTCATCGCGCCCATCTCCAGCGCGGGGATGGCGTCGGTCGCGACGGACCAGGCGTTGCCGTCGATGCGCTTGACGGTGCCGTCGGCTGAGTACCGCGGCGACGCGGTCGTCGTCGGCGATGCGTCCGTATCCGAGCTGCCGAGCCGGGCGAGCGTGCCGGCGAGACTCGCTTCGGAATCGATCAGGAATTGCCCCGACAGCACGACGCGGTCGCCATCGTCGAGACCTTCGAGCACGCTCGTGCGGCCGTCGCTATCGTCACCGATGCGCACCTCCTGCGCCCGAAAGCGGCCGTCGCCGGCATCGACGATGACCACCTGGCGTGCGCCGGTCGCGATCACGGCTTCGGTCGGAATCTGCACGACCTCGGCGTCCCCGGCACGGCCGGTGATGGCGACGCGGGCAAACATGCCGGGCACCAGGCGGCGTGCCGGGTTGGGTACGACGATGCGGGCCGTCTGCGTGCGCGTCGTGACGTCCAGATCGGGCAGCAGCGTTTCGACGGTGCCGGCGAGCGAGTCGCCCGGGAACGCCGGTAGATCCAGCGTCACGGCGTTGCCCGGGCCGACGCGGCCGATCTGTGCTTCGGGAATCGCGGCATTGACCCACACGGTGTCGAGACCGTTGATGCGTAGCAGCGGCGTACCGGCCGCCACACTCGCGCCGTCGCGCACGAGCAGTTCGCTGACGACGCCGGCGCGCGGCGTGACGATCGTGATCCGATCCTCGGCGCGTCCGAGGCGCTCGACGGCGCGGATCTGGCCTTCGCTCATGCCGAGCAGCAGCAACCGCTGGCGTGCGGCCGCACGCACGGTATCCAGTCCTTCGCTACGGGCCGCGCGCAGCGACAGGTACTCGGCCTGCGCCGCGGTCCACTCCGGCGCGATCAGCGTCAGCAAGGGCTGGCCGGCGGTGACCGTCGTCAACGGGGCACGCACGGCGAGGTGCTCCACGATGCCGGCGACGCGGGCCTGCACGACCACCACACCGCGTTCGTCGAACGTCACCGTCCCCGTCGCGCGAACCGAGGCCGTCGGCGCGCCGCGCGTCGCGAGTGCGGTACGCACGCCGAGGTTCTGCACGAGCCGCGGCTCGATGCGCACGGTCCCCGCGTCGTCGGGGCCGTCACCCGCGTACTTCGGGACCAGCTGCATGTCCATGAACGGTGATTTGCCGGGCTGGTCGAAGTGCTGGGCCGGCACCATCGGGTCGTACCAGTACAGCACCTTTTTCTCGGTCGGCGCCGGCGCCGCGGCCGGCCTATCGCGGTGTCCACGACCGATAAACCACCACGTCGAGCCGACGCCGACGGCGATGCCCACGAGCAGCGCGAGAAACAGCGATAGGCGACTCATGGCGTACGCTCCGTCGGAAACGCGAAGTACAGCGTTGCCCAGGCTTGGCCCAGGGTGTTTTGCAGGTCGGTGAAGGCCAATCGCTGTTCGATGGCTTCGTCCAGCGCGCGCAGCGATGCCGTGAGTTCGCCGCGACCGCCGCGATAGGCCGCCAGCGCCGCATCGGCGCGGTCCTCGCTCAGCGGCATCAATTCCCGCTCGTAGCGCGCCAGACGATCGACCGCGCTGCGCCAGGTCGTCAGCGTCTTGCGCAGTTCGGCGCCGTGCATGCGCTGCGCCGCTTCTCGCTCGGCGTCGATGCGTTCGACCAGCGCCTGCTTCGATGCGATGAGTGGGTCCTGGCGGCGCGCGGCAAACATCGCCAGCGGCACCCGGAACTGCACCGACACCATGTTGGAGAACTGCGGTCCGCGTTGGGCGTACGCGAGCTCGAGCGACCAGTCGGGCCGCTTCTCGGCCCGGGCGAGCGCCACGTCGGCGGTCGCGGCACGCTCCGCCGCGTCGTAGGCCAACAGTTCGCGGTGGTGCGCGATGTTCGTCACCAGTGCGTCGGGATCGCCGCCCAGGTCGCGCCAGTCCGGCGGCTCGCCGAGCGGACGATCGCCCAGGTCCGGCAGCCAGCGCGCCAGATCGGCGCGGGCCGTGTCGCGGTCGGCTCTCGCCGCATCGAGGCGGTCCTGCAACGCCGCAATCGCCGACCGGGCGGCAATGCCCTCGGCGGCCGTTGCGCGGCCGGCGGTCAGCGCTGCGGTGGCCGCGGCGAGCTGCGCCTCCGCCCGCGGCTGCAGCGCCGTCAGCAGCGCCAGGCGGCGCTCCGTGGATGCCGCGGCAATCCAGGCTCGCGCGACGGATTCGTGGACGACAAGTTGCTCATTGGTCAGCAGGGCCTGTTCGCGGTCCACATCGGTGGCGGCGCGTTCGCTGCGCAGGCGGCGCTTCTCGCGCCGCGGAAACTGCTGCGCGATGCCGACCGTACGCATGGTCATGAAGTCGCGCGTCGTGCTGAAGGCGTCGTCGCCGGTCACCGGCAGGTTCTGCAGGCCCAGGACGAGCTCGGGATCGGGCAACTGGCCGGCGGGGCCGACGGCGGCCTCGGCGGCCGTCACACCAGCCGCTCGCGCACGCAATTCGGGCGCCTGGCGTTCGGCCGACTGGACGGCGTCCATCAGCGACAAGGGGGTGAGATCCGCCGAAGAGGCCGCGCCAGCGTCAAAGGCGGTCAGAACGACCAGAAAAAGATGCAGCGACGCGCGCGCATGGCGAGAGCCGCGCGGGGAAAAACGAGGAAGGGACAGCATGAGAACTCCACGGCAATGACGAAACGGCCGCGCACCGCGCGGCGCCACGATCAATCGCGGGGAGAACTCAAATCTGGAAGGTACAGTGCTGGATGCTCAACGGCGGCGGTTGCCCGCGCGCTCGGTGGGCGTATGCCTGCGTGCTGTCATCCGGCAAGGCCGGGCGCACGTATTCCCGCGACCACGTGGTTGCTGGCAGCAACGCGGGCGGGACGGTCAGCGCCGGTGCATGATCCGACGATGGCGTGGTGGGATGGCAGTGCTCGTGGCAACGTGCCTGATCGGCCGTATCGGGCGTGTGGCAGGGCGGTGTGTCGGCGGTCGCCTGGGCGGTCGCGACGGCCATTTCCTGCGGACACAGGTACGCAGCCATCGCTAATTGCTGGAACAGCAGCCCGATCAGCGCAAACAGCGCGATCCAGCGACGATGGCGTCGGTAGCGAAACGGCATGGCGACGACGGATGTCCAGAGCGAACGACGAGTAGACCGACGGAGGCAGGGACAGCTTACGCCCTGTTGTCGACGGTGGCACCCCAAGAGACCCCGATTCGCCGCGAAGGTTCCCTGGGCGCTGTGGCGCCACAATGCCAGGGATGGAAAAAAGGCCCGCTTTCGCGGGCCTTGGAAGAGGCGGGGCGGAATTCGTAGCGGGCTGCGCCCAGGCCTACGCTCCTTTCCCCTTTAGTTTGTGAGTGGCGCTGGGGCCAGGAAGCCAGTATACCTCCCCCCCGTCCTGCCCACCACCACCCGGCTGAACCCATGCGGACTGACAAGCACCTGACGGCATTGGTCGGCCCGACACCCGCGCAACGATACTTCCTGGGATGTTGGTTTAACCTCGTCCACGCTTACTCGTTGGACGCCTTCCGTGTCCGGGTGATGAATCCCGCGACCATGGTGCGGGAGATCCAACAGGCGCTGGCCTTCAGCGAAGCCAAGCCGGAGGACAAGGCCGTGATCCTGGAAGAGGCCGAGGGATTGCTGACGGCCGACCCGATTCTCATGGGTGACGAGTTCGCCCCGCTACGGCCGCGCCTGCTGGGGCTCTTCAAGGACAAAACTAAGGCGGCGACGAGGGGAACAACCGAAGAGCGGATGTTGCGCTATACGCTCCAGGAGCTGGCGCCACTGCTAGAAAAGCATTACGTCGTGCGGGCCTTTGATGCCCTTGAGCGTCTACTGGTGGCGCCCGCCGAACCGCCGGCACCGGCGTCGGATTTCGCACACGTTCACGCGATCACCGCCGCACTTCTGAGCACCCTGCTCGATCGCGATTTCTCCCTGGAATCGCTGTTCCGGATCTATGCCGAAATCCTCGTCCCGCGACGGGCAACGCCGGCCTATCACTTCGATCGGAAAATCGGATTGACCCGCCAGATTTTGACAGGCCCACCGCAGCAGTACGACGTGACGTTCGCGCTGGACCTCATCACGCGCCCGGAAGAACTTCCCGCCGCGCTGGGTAACCTGGAGATTGCCGAGGCACCGCCCTTCGGCCTGCACGCGGGGCATGCGAGAACGAGCTATTTGACGGCCCAACCCAAGCGGCGTTTTGCGACGGTGCGCGGCATCATGGCCGCCGACCGGCGGGCCGCTGGGCTATACGCCTACGAACGTGTGGCCAATGTCATCAACCTGCTGCGCTTCGAATACGAGCAGGCGCGCCTGCAGATTCCCGACCATTTTGCGGTGCTGGATGTCGCCAAGCCCGCCGGCGGACACGTCTATCCGTTGCCGCGTGTCGTTCCCAATCCGGCAACCTCGCTCAACGGTGTCGACGTGGCGCAGTTCGTCGCCAGCGTCAATGAGCTGTTGGCCGGGGCGCATTTCACCGAAGAGGGTCGCGATCGCATCACGTCGGCGTTCCGACTCTATCGCCAAGGGCGCGATCAGGACACGATCGAAACGAAACTGGTGCACTGGTGGACTGCGCTGGAATACCTGGTGCGCGGCAGCCAAGCCAGCGCCGGTATCGGCAAGTCGATCGAAACCAGTGTCGCGCCGGTGATCGGCTTGAGCTATGTGCCGAAACTGCTGCAGTCCTTGCGCACCGTGCTGAGCGATCAGGGCATTGGCGTAAGCGACACTCAGGGGGCAGCAGTCGACTTGCGCGGGTGTGCGATGACGGTCCTATGGGAAGCCATGGAAGATCCGCTGCAGCAAGCCGCGGTACTCAATGGCCTCTCGGCGGAGCCGTTTCTGCAGGTCCAAGTCCAGCAGATACTGGCTGATCTTGGTAGTCCCGCGGCGCTGCTGGATCGGCTGAAAAAGCACGACAAGCGCGTGCGTTGGCACCTCCAGCGCATCTGGCGCACCCGCTGCGACATCGTGCACAGCGCCGGCCGTGGCGCCAATCATCTGCTGCTTTGTTCCAACCTGGAGTATTACCTCAAGACCACCTTGCACGGATTGCTCGGTGCGCTGCGTTCCGTGCCAACGTTGAGCGGCCCTCACGAATACTTCGACCGTGAAGCGTTCCGCTACGAAGGGCTGCTCGGCGCACTGGGAAGCAACGACAAGGCGCGGATTCGCGCCTGCTTTCCACTGTAGGGCTCGACGGGCCGCCATCGCAGCCGTGTATTTCGTGATCACCAAGAGTGTACCGGTCTGTGATTGCACTTCCTCCCAACGTACCCGACGGCGCAACGCTGGAGGGACTGCTCAGACAGGCGTGCCAAGCCGCGGCGTGGCGTCCCGCGCTGTATCGGCAGCTGTTGGATAGCCGCGTTCTTGTGATCGTTGCGGATGCGTTGGCTGCCAAAAACGTCGCGCGGCCGGATCGCGTGCACTTCGTGCAATGGAAGCGGGTTGACGGCACGGCCGCCATCCCGTTCTTCTCGTCCGCGCGAACCTTCTTCGAAGCGGTGCCATACGGTGCCAAGTGCTTGGTACTCCAGACGCGACAGCTTCTCGAACTGACGCGCGGTGCGATCCTCCATTTGAATCCGTACAGCGAATTCAACCTGCAAGTGATGCCGACCGACGTCGATACCATGCTGAGGGATGGATCGTTGGTCGTGCCCGAGAGCTTCACCCTGGCATCGGACCGGCACGTGTCGTTCCGTGGCGTGCTCAATCCGCCGGTCCCTCTGTTGGATGCGTTGACGCTGCTCTACAGCCAGCTCCCCCATGTACGCGGCGCATACATGGCGTTGGTGCGCGGGTTCTACGACGATGAGCGCGAGTCGCTGCTGCTCGGGCTCGACATCGACGGCGATCCAGAGCCCGTCGTACGCGACAGCGGCCTGGTGATCCGCGACACCTACCACGGGCCGTACGATCTCGACATTATCCACCTCAAATCCGGCGAACGTGGTCTGTCGCGCTTCGGATTTGAACCGGCTTTCCGGTTCTTTGATCGGCGCATGGCGGCCGTCCTCGTTGCGCCCACAGCGGACCATTTGCCTCAGTAGCGCGCCACCGCGCCGGATCGGTCACGCCTTCGGGATAGCGCGGGTTCCACACACCGAGGAAAAGGGCACACCCGATCGCGTCAGGGCGTGCGCAGTGCCTTGGCCACGCGCAGAAGGCGAAGCAGCTCGCGGGCATGTCCGGGAGTGCCGTCCCAGCTGCGATGCACGGCGCGTTCCAGCACCGTCCCCCAGTCGCCGCGACGCGATGGGTCCGGCGCGTGTTGCTCGACGTCGGCGCCAGCCGCGCGGCATAGCCGGAGGACGGCCGCCGACGCGCGGCTGAAGCGCCCCGAAAGGATGCGGCTGAGCTGTCCCTGGGAGACCTGCGCCGTACGCAGCAACTGTGTCTGAGTCAGCCCTTGTGCGCGCCGCCAGCGGTCGATCGCGCGTCCCAAGCGCTGTGCCTGGGAGGGCGTCACGGGAGCGTTAAGTTGCGAAGATTTCATGCGCATAAAGTGATATAAGTATGCGCATAGTTTCCAACCGAGCGCTACCCGCCGTCGCACCCGGTGAGACGCGGCCGGCGTAGTTGGGCGTATCCTGGAGCGGCCGTCATGACGACCACCTCGAAAATCGAATGGACCGAGCAGACCTGGAACCCGATCGTCGGGTGCACCAAGATCTCTGCTGGGTGCAAACACTGCTACGCCGAGACCATGGCCAAGCGCCTGCAGGCGATGGGTACGCCCGGCTACGAGAACGGGTTCGCGCTGCGGCTGCTGCCCGAGCGCTTGGCAGACCCCGCCAAGCGCCAGAAGCCGACCGTATACTTCGTGAACTCGATGTCGGACCTCTTCCACGAGAAGGTGCCCGAGAGCTACATCCAGCAGGTGTTCGATGTGATCGCGGCCACGCCGCAGCACAGCTACCAAATCCTGACCAAGCGCGCGGCCCGCCTGGCGCGCTACTTCCGCGATCGCGTGGTGCCGCCCAACGTCTGGCTCGGCGTTTCCGTCGAAAACCGCAAGCACGGCGTTCCGCGCATCGACTATCTGCGGACCGTCCCGGCGCGCATCCGATTCCTTTCCGTCGAGCCGCTGCTCGACGATGTCGGCGAGTTGGATCTGCGCGACATTCACTGGGTCATCGTCGGGGGCGAGTCTGGACCCAAGGCGAGGCCCATGAAACCCGAATGGGCCGAGGCGGTCCGCCGTCAGTGCGCCGAGCAAGAGGTCGCGTTTTTCTTCAAGCAATGGGGTGGCTGGGGCGCTGATGGCAAGCGCCGCGCCAAGTCCAAAAATGGACGATTGCTCAACGGCCGGACTTGGGATGAAATGCCCGCTCACGCCTTCTAGGGGGAGAGCGCACGGTGGCCCGAAAGCCGTATCAATGGCCTGCTGACGGCAAGCCCGCGGTCATCCAGCAGCACAGCGTCGCCAAGCACGACGTGCTGCGCGCCTACTTGATCGACTACATCCAGACGTTGGTCGTTTCCCCACAGCAGGACCAACTGCGCCTGACGGTGGTCGACGGCTTCGCCGGCGGCGGCATCTACGTCCACGACACCACGCGTCAGACTGTTTACGGGTCACCGTTTGCGTTCCTTCAGTCGGCTGAAGCGGCGGCTGAGCTCTTGAACCGCGGCCGCCAGAAGCCGCTGCAGATGAACATCGACTATTTTTTCGTCGAGCTCGATGCGAACGCCTACGCATCGCTGCAGCGCACGTTGGTGGCGCAGGGATACGGCCCGCGCATCGGCCAGGACATCCGTTTGTTCAACAGTGCGTTTGAGAGCCAGGTCGACCCGATTCTGCAGTTCATCGCTAAGAAGAGCCCGAAGGCGGGCCGCTCGATCTTCCTGCTGGATCAGTACGGGTATTCAGATGTACCCACCGCCCAGATCCGCGGCATCTTCCAGACGTTGCCCGCGGCCGAGGTCATTCTCACCTTCAACGTCGATTCGTTCCTGACCTACGCCAGCGACTCGGAGACGACGAAGAAGACGCTGGCCGATATCGGCATTCCCGACGCATTGCGCGGCCGCACGATCGAGGACATCAAGCGCAGCGAAAAGGACTGGCGGCTCTACATCCAAAGCTGCCTGTACCGCGAACTCGTCGAGGCCTGCGGTGCGCGCTATTACACGCTTTTTTTCATTCGCACCGAGGGTCACGGCGACTACTGGCTGGTGCACCTGTCACAGCACCCGCGTGCCCGGGATGTCATGGCGCGCGTGCATTGGAGCAAGAACAACTATTTCATCCACTATGGCGGTGCCGGCATCGATATGTTTCGCGGTCTGGGCTACAGCGCCGATCGTGATCGGGCATTTACCGGCCAGGGCGCGTTCGGTTTCTGCTTCGATGACCTCGCCGGCGAATCGAGCGTCACGACGCTGATGGAGCAGTTGCCGCCGCTCATCTACGCCCACGACGACGGCCTGTCGTTCGGCGAATTGTTCGCAACGACCTGCAACCTCTCGCCAGCGGACAGCGTGCGTTACAAGGAAGCCCTGGAGCGCCTGGTCCAGCATAAAGAGATCGACATTGTCGGACAGGATGGCGCCCGGCGCCTGAAGGCCTCGACGATCACCGACAAGGATCAGCTACTACCGGCCACGCAGAAGACGTTCGGCTTTTGATCTTGCGCGGCGTGCCGCCGGTGATCTCTTCACGACCGGAACTCCTCCAGTCCTCGGATGATCGGAGAAGATTGAGGCTGCCGCAGGGCGGCATTCCTGTGCTTGGCGGCTCTGGGACGCGAGGTAGCGTCGAGTTCGGCGCCGTGCTTGGCACAGGCGCGTTCGATCGTATTCTTGATATGGCGGTGCGCAGTGAAGCCTGGGCGGACGGCAAGGCGCTCAGAACGCTTGCAGCAGCCACGGACCTGCCGCACGCTAGGGCCATGAGGCGTGCACGAACTTCCTTAGCGTGGCGAGGCCTTTTATGGCGGAGCCTGCTTGGTTTGGTGCTGGTGTTGACCGGTACGACGGGAGCCAGTGGCCGGATTGCGGCCCAGGGAATCCCTGCGCCGCGGTCTGCCCACGCCTGTCACGGTGGCGGTGAGCACGCAGTACCGAAGTCGCCCGCGCCATCTGCCCCGTGCTGCACGGATCACGTCTGTCACTGCGGCTGCCTGCCCGTCGCCGCGCCAGTGCTGGCGCTGTGTACCCATGCGCCCGAATCCGAACTGTCACGCTCGACGGAGGCACCGCCGTGGCGGCTGGACCTGCGTCCCACCGCGCTCCTGCGTCCGCCGAATCCCAGCGGGATCTGAGAAGAGTTTGAGCGATCCGCCCGGCGCTTGCCGCGGCGGACCGTCGGTGCGTTTTCGCGCACGCTCAGCGGAGCATTTCCATGGATGACAAGACACCGGCGTCGCTCGACGCCTCGGGCGCTGCGGCCGCGCCCTCCACCAAAGGCCCGATGCGCATCGGCGAGCTGGCCAGCGCCAGCGGGGTGCCGGTCGACACGGTGCGCTACTACGAACGCATCGGCCTGCTGCCCACACCGGCGCGACGCGGCGGCGGCTACCGAAAATACGAACCCGATGACGTTTACCGCCTGCAGGCGATTCGGGGCGCCAAAGCGCTCGGCTTGACCCTGGAGGCGATCCGCACCTTGCTGGTGATGGCGCTCCCGAGTGCCCGGCCCGCACCGGTGCGCGCCTGCGCCAAGGCGCTACAGCAGGAACTCGCCGACCGGTGCGCCGCACTGCAATCGCTCGCCGTCGCCGTGGACACGTGCCGACGAGGCCCGCCGCCAACGTTGGCGGCGTGCCCGATTCTGGCCACCTTGCACGCTTATGCCTGTGCCCACGAGACGAGCGGCAGCGTGCTCCTGGACACCTGATAAGGCGTGCGCCAACCAGATCAGCGGCGTTACTCGCCGGCGCGTGCGTGCGCCAGGGCGTCGACCAAGCCACCGATGCCCAGCAGTGCCATCACCGTCGCATCGGCAAACCAGTGAGCCGTCGTGAAGCCCAGCCACGCGCCGGTGGTGGTCATCGCGCTGATCCAGGCGGCCAGCATGGCCAGAAAGCCGAGCGCGAGGGCGCCGCGACCGAGATTGGCGAACAGTCTCGCACGGGGTGTCATGGGCGTGCTCATGAGGCGTGGGCGGCCGTGCCGGTGCGCTGATCGCTCCCGCTGCGGCCGCTGCCGCTGGCCATCGTTTCACAGGCGTCCGCGCAGCGCTCACACGCCTGAACGCACTCGTCCATATCGCCCAGGCGTTTGCAGCTCTCGGCGCAGGCGCGGCAGATGTCGGCGCACACGACGCATTGCGCTGCGTGGAAAGCCGAGCCGTTAGCCATTAATGCGGCCGCGCTGCGGCATACCTCGGCGCAATCCATCATGAGCCGAAAATGCGTCGGCTCGACGTGTTCGCCGCCGAGCTCCAGGCAATGCGTCAGCGCCGTTTGCTGGCACGTGGTGAAGCAGGCCAGGCACTGCTGGATGCACTCGTTCATCGCACTGGACATGTGGGTTTGATGCGGCATGGGTTTCTCCTCAAGGGGAAGGGACAACGGCAATCGTCAGAGGCGCCACCGGGCAAACGCGAGCCACGCGTCTGGCTGACCGCCGTAGACGGGCTTCAGAGCCGCGGGAATCGCATAGCGGCTGTACTGCAGGCCCAGACCAAAACGCCCCAGGCGCGTGGGCTGGAAATCGTGAATGGCGCCGAGCGTCGCCTTGTCGACAGTGAAAACCTCGCCCGCGAGCGGCTCGTCCTCACCAAAGAGCTCGTCCTTGTCCACGCGCTCCACGCGGCCGTACAGGGTGTGCATCTCATCGACCACGAGCGCGCTCTCGAGCAGGAAGGATTCGGTGGCGTGACCGGGCAGCTTCTGGTTGCGACCCCAGGCGAGCGTCGTCTGCCACTGCGCACGCTCGAACGGACGGTGGTAGATGACCGACGCGGTCGTGCGGCGCATGTCCACGTCAGGCTCCAATTGCTCAGGACTCTTTAGGAGCCCGCGGCTGACCTGCAGCGCCCAGCGGTCGCTCGGATTGTAGGAAAGGCGACCGGACCAGGAGTCGAGCGCGCGCAACTCAATGTTGGTCCGGACCTGGTCGGGTTCGCGGGCATTGAACGCGGAACCTTCCACTTTGAAATCTTTCCACACCCAGCCGAGCGTGGCGACGCCGAAGGTAATGTGGGTGGCATCGAGCCAGTGGTGGCCGAGGGGCGCTTCGGGGTTGTCCATGCCGGAGAACCGGTGCATATAAGTCGGCGGGCCCAAGGCCGGCTCACCGGGCAACCCCAGGTACAAAAAGGCCGAACTGGACTCGCCCACCGGTTGGGAATAGCTGGCCGCCAATTCCATGAAAAGATCATGCGGATGCTGCCGATCGATCAGAGGCGTGCGACCGTCGGCGGTTTCGCCGGTCTGGAAAAGAAGCGGATAGCCGGTCTTGCCCACGCCCCAGGGGTCGAGCGACACCATGGCACGGACGCCCAGGGTGCCGGGACCGAGCGGGCGCATGCCCATCAGCATGCCCATGGTCTGGATCACCGTGTCGCGTTCGCCGCGTGGACCGGAATTGTCGGTCGCCACGAGATTGGCCGAACCGTGCGCCATCCACATCCACTCGCCCGTCATCCACGGTGCGCTGCCGCCCATCGGGGTTGTTTGCGGCTGCCAACTCGTGCCAGAGGCCTCGCGGCTCATGGCGTAAGGCCCTAACAGTCCACGCATCGGCTTAGCATCGTCGTGCTCGGCCATATCCGGCATCGCCGGCGTCGGTTCGGGCGCATGCGAAGGCGCGTGCTGCGCTTGGAGCGTTCCGGCGTTGAGCGCGAGCAGGCCGGTCAGAACTATGGGGGCTGCGCGCGAGCGGAACCGGTGAGGCGGAGTAGGGTGCAGCATGGCGAAAGCGTCCGTGCAAGGGGAGATTCCAAGGCAGCACGCGCTGTGCCATGAAGCGCGTTGGCGAGTGGCTATCGTTCACCGGCGGCGGCAAGCGCGCAGTCCGTGTAACAATTTGGCCGCGTTTCAGTGGTTTGCCCGAGTGCGCTAGGCGCTTGAATTCATTGGACTTAGGAGTCAACTCCAAGCTTGTCGCTGGGGGGCTCGTCGTGCAGCGTGCCGCACCCTTGCCGCGCGAGACCCGCAATCTGCACGACACCTACGATGGGGGTACCGGTTGACCTCGCGCAGCCCCCGTGCACCGTCGAGGGTTTTACGCACAGAAGAGATCGGGCAGTTTGCCGCGTTCAGTGTGGCGACAGGTTTGGAGTTTGCTCCAGACTTCACCTGTGTACAAAGGAGCAGTGCGTCCTTGCCGCATGAATAGCGATCGATGCGGGGGGCGGTGCGGTCGCGCTAGCCCGTTGATTTCGCACCCAATGCCATCGCTGTGTCGATTATCGGATGCTGCTCGCACTGCCGGTCCGGGCATTGCGCGGCCGTGACACCACCGCATCCGCACGGCAGCGATACCCCCACTATTTGCAGCCGAAGTGACGCCGTGTATTGCAGCGCAGAATGCTTTTTTTGCGCGGCTGCGTAGCGTCCCTGCGCCTGTCGCTCCGGGAGGGGATCGACAGGCCCACGACAGGGGCGTGGTGCAGGGCACTCAGCTCTGGACATCCCGTTCGCCGCGCCGCGGCGATCGTGCGCTTATCGTCATTCTTCGGAGGGGTAGATCGTATGCGTCGTTCCTTACTTGCACTTTCCTTGGGCATGGGTTTCTCGATCATCGCCAGCACCGCGTCAGCCAGCCACGATTGGAACAACTATCATTGGGCTCGCACCACGTCCTCGTTCAATCTCGCCACCGTCGACAGCGTCACGTCGACCTGGCAGCCGATGTTCAACACCTCGGTGTCGCAATGGTCCTCGTCGACCAAGCTGAATCTCGTAGCCTCGCAGGGCACGGAGACGGCGAGCGCACGCAGCGCCTGCACGCCGATCGCCGGGAAGCTGCGCGTGTGCAACTACACCTACGGCCAGAACGGCTGGTCGGGGCTTGCTTCCATCAACCTGGATTCGCGGGGCCACATCTCGCAGGGCACCGCGAAGATGAATGACAGCTACAGCTTCACGAGCAACGCGCGCTACCACGTCATGTGCCAGGAGATCGGCCACGTACTGGGTTTGGATCACACCAGCACGAACGGCACGTCGCAGAATACGTGCATGGACTATTCGCAATCGGCCAGCAGCACTGCGCCCAATGCGCATGATTATGCGGAGCTGACCAGTCTGTACGGTCACCTGGACAGTTACAGCAGCGCCAGTTCGAGCATGGCACTCAGTGCACAGGAGATCGCGCTGACGGACGGGCCGATGGGCCGCTTGGAAATGGTCGGCGGCGTGCCGCTGGGGCATCTGGTCAAGCGCGAGCGCTTCGCGGAAACGTATGTGGCGCCCGACGGTAAAGGCGGCTTGTGGATCCACCACATCACCCTCGCACCGGAAGCTGAAAACCTGGATCTGATCGAGGAATAAGCGCAGCTCGACCGCGGCGCCATGCCAGGAAGGCGCCGCGGTCTTTTCGCCAAGCACGGAGGAACGCGGATGCGATCGCTTTTGGGCATGATATGGCTCGGCTTGGCCGGGTGCGCGGTTGCGCAAACGGCGCCGCCAGCGACTTCCGCAACTTCGGCGGGGGCGGGTAAAAGTGGACCGGTTGTGACCTCGCGCGAACAATGCATAGCGCTCAAGGGCACCTGGCGCAAGGTCGGCGTGCAACAGCTCGAGGCCTGCGATGTCCCCACGCGCGACGGCGGTAAATTGTGTCAACGCAGTGCGCAGTGCGAAAGCCTGTGCGTCGCGAGCGCCGACGCCGATACGGCGGCGGCTGTCGAGGGCCACTGTTACGCTTCATTCCTGACCGTCGGTACTTGCCTGTCAGAGGTCGAAGACGGGCGCATCGTCCGCGCGCAGTGCGCAGACTGAGCTCGCAGTGGAACTCGTCGGCTCACCCGCGACGCGCGGCGCGTAACAGGCGTGAATGGCTCCGTGGCATGAATCAGACTGCCGAACACATCCGATCGTGCGCGCCGTCTGCGTGTCGCTCGATACTGAATTTGGATCTCAACTCCAACTTCCATCGTACACAACCCGATCGTGTGACAACCCGTACTTTCCGCGCTAGGCTGCCCGCGCCACGCGATTGTTCACAAGGGGACAGATCATGGGGATTAGGTATGCAGGTGCTGGGTGGGCGGTGTTGTTGCTGTCGATGAATGCGGCCAGCGCGCAAAATCACCGTCATTACGAATACTACGTGGACGTACAAAACGGATTGAACGAAACCGTCGCGGTGAGCTGCAGTGGCAAGACGCCGGTAATGTTGCGGCCCGGCGAGGTGCGGTCCATCAATGTGCATGGCGGCGAGTCCCTGCGTGTGCGCTGCGACGCGCGCGATCACCATGGTCAACCGCTGCTGCAGCAGGTGTTTGAGCTCGATCACCACGACAACCGCGCGGACTGGCAGCTGGGGCAAGGCCAGGACGATCACGGTCACGACGACGGCAACTAAGGGCAACTGGTCGGCCGCGGCATCGTGGCAATCGCGTCGGTATAGAACTGCGCCATGCCAAATTCCCGACACAGCTGAGGCAGGGCTTTGATGGCGCGCGCTTTGAAGTCGTCCAGGCGTTCATGTCGCGCTCCTCATTCAGATGACCGCTTTAGCGCAGCGCACGCGCAATTGCGAGTACGCCCTTCAAGCCCGACCCAAAGCGGCCGACGGCTTCGCGATGCGTCGTGAGCTCGCTGTAGGGCAAGAAATGCAAATTCAGGTCCGTCGCCCGGCTGAAGGCGGGGCGGGCGAACTGCGCGCGCACATCCGCCTCGCGCGCATCGGGCGCCACCAGAAAATACGCGCCGTCAGCGTGCTCGGGCACCCCGAGCGCGAGATCGAGCATGCGCACGATGCCCGAGTAAATGCTGGTGGAATGCTCGACCTCGAATGCCGCCGCGACGCGGCCGCTGTCGGCCTCCAGCCACAGCACGTCGATCAGGCCAAACGTGTCAGCGGCGGCGTGCGCGGCGAGGGCGGGTGGTAGCTGCGTCATGCAGCCAGTGCCCAGTGGCGCGTCGGCATACACACGACCGCGATCGTTGCTCGCGATCCATACAGCGTATCCGAGGGCCTTGCCCAGATCGCGCAGCCAGGCCTGGATCTGCGTGTGTGTGTGATCGCCTTCGCGGGCGAGCGCGAGCGCCTTGCGACTGGCCGCACTCTCCTCGCGCACTCCCGCCAAGTCCTCCGCCCAGCGCGCGACAGCGGCCGTGTCGCCCGCGCGGGGCGGTGCCGGATAGCGGCCACTGCCGATGTCGAACAAGAAGCCCGCGACAGCGCCGAAGTCGTTCGAAAACTGCCCCCGGTACCGCGCCATGAGCGCGAGCATGCCGCGACGCATTGCCAGGTACTCGTCCCAGCGACCGAGCTTCACCCGCGCGCCCGCAACGGCGTTGTACCCATTGACGATGGCCGTGTTGAACGGCGGCACGTGAGTGGGGTGCAGGAAGTACAACAGGTTCGCGGCCGCGGGGCCCAGCCCCTTGATGCGCCGGCGGTCCAGCGCATGGATCGCTTCGAGTATCGCGCTATCGCCGCTGCAGCACAGGCACGTGTCGAGGAACTGCCCAAACGCGCGCTGATGCTCAGCGTCTTCGTAGATATCAGGAATGCGCAGCTTGGGCTTCCATAAAAATGCGTGATCGGCTCCCTTGAAAATTTGACGCTGCTCGGCTATCGAGCCGACGACGGTTTCGAGCGACGAGCCGCGGTACGCGCATCCAAACGTGCCGCTGGCGATCTCGGCTACCACGGCCTGCAGGCCCCGTCGAATCGCGCGGAAATTCTTGAGCCGCTCCTCCCACAGAAACCACGTGCGGTACGTCCCGCCCGCGTCTTCGCGCCAGCGTGCGATCAACGTCCGCAAGGCATCCGTGTCCGTGGCATCGGCGGGTATCTGCGTCGCAATCATCGTCAGGAGTCTTTAAGCGGAGGAGAAAGTGTAGCCAGGGTGCAGCCGTATGGCATACCTACCATCTCAGGGGCGCGACACCGTCAGCGCCCGGCAATGAAAATCGACTAGCGCGGCGCGTGACGCACTGTCGCAATTTGCCTCGTTCGCGTGCCCGACCGTGCAGCGTGCTTGACCCGTGCGCCGGTTCGAACCCTGGAGTTGAATCTAACATCCGGAATTTGAGCGGGTTTTCTGACGTGTGAATAACCTTGCGCGTGAGTCGCTTGCGCCCGATGAGCGCTCGCGACGTTCGTCAATGAACGTTGGCGTGTCGCACCAGTGCGGGCTTGGTATACGCCCTGCAATCGACCATCGATAACTGACCGTCGACACTGCCATCCCGATTCTCACGCAAGGAGCGTTTTATGAAAACCTCGCACACCGCGCATGCAGCGCCGCCGAAAGCAACCGCTCACGCCGAACACAGCACGCAAAATACGATGAGTCACTACCCCCGTTTTGCCGCGATGATCGCCGTGTCGTTCATCGCCATGTTCGCGCTGATGTACGTCATGGTCGATCGCTTTGCGCACGTCTTGAGCAATCTCAATCAGGTCTACATGGCCGCGCTCATGGCTGGGGCGATGGTGCTCATCGAATTGGCCTTCATGTGGAAGATGTACCCGAACGCCAAGCTCAACGGCCTCTTTCTCGCCATTGCCGGGATCGTCGTGGGTGTCAGTTGGTTTGGTGTTCGCTACCAGTGGGGCATCGGCGATTCGCAGTTCCTGCGCTCGATGATTCCGCACCATGCCGGTGCGATCCTGATGTGCGAAGAAGCAACCCTTACGTCGACGGAGATTCGCAGCCTGTGCGGTGACATCCAACGCTCCCAGCGCGCCGAAATTCAGCAGATGCAAGCGCTGCTCGCCGCTGAGCGGCAACGGCAATGAGGCCGGCATTCGCTGGTAAAAAAAGCGGCGTGTGCGGCGGGGATTCGCTGCCGGCCCCACTACGTTTGGCGTCTGCCGTGATCCTCGCCGCAGCAAGCTTGGCGGCGTGTGGCCGCGTGGCGCAACCGCTCTCGGAGTCCACGGGGGTGCATCCGAAGCTGCCGCCGCCGTCCCACTCCGTCATCCCGGTCATCGACATTGCGCCCGCCACCGGCTGGGCAGCAGACCAGACCCCCATCGCAGCGACCGGGCTGAGGGTGCGCGCGTACGCGCGAGATCTCGATCATCCGCGTTGGCTGCTCGTGCTTCCCAACGGCGATGTGCTCGTCGCGGAAAGCAATGCGCCGCCCGATTCGCGCGCCACCAAAGGCATCAAAGGTGCCGTTATGAAAGCCGTAATGAGGCGCGCGGGCGCGGGCGTGCCCAGCCCCAATCGCATCACGCTGCTGCGCGATGCCGACGGCGACGGCGTGGCCGAGCAGCGTCACGTCTTCGCCCGTGACCTGAACTCGCCGTTCGGAATGGCGCTCATTGACCAGACGTTGTACATCGCCAACGCGGATGCACTGGTCCGTGTGCCCTACCACGACGGCGACGTTACCGCCGTCAGCGCCGCGGAAATGGTTGTGCCGCTGCCCCACGGGCCTGGCCCGCTCAACCACCATTGGACCAAGAGTTTGGTGGCCAGCGCCGACGGAAAGCGTCTTTACGTGGGTGTCGGTTCCAATAGCAACGTCGCCGAAGGCGGAATGGACAAGGAGGTGAATCGCGCGGCGGTGCTGCAGATCGATCCTGAGCAGCGCAACGTGCGGGTATTTGCCAGCGGGCTGCGCAATCCCGTAGGACTGGACTTTGAGCCGGTCACCGGGGACTTGTGGACTGTGGTCAACGAGCGCGATGAACTGGGCAACGATCTGGTTCCTGACTATTTGACGCACGTGGTGGAAAACGCCTTCTACGGCTGGCCGTACAGCTATTTTGGCGACCACGTCGATGCACGCGTCGAACCGCAACGCCCGGATCTCGTCGCCAGCGCCCGCGTCCCCGATTACGCGTTGGGCGCCCATACCGCCTCGCTGGGACTTGCGTTCGCCACGGCGCACACATTGCCAGCGCGCTACCACGCCGGCGCCTTCATCGGACAGCACGGCTCCTGGAACCGTAGACCGCCGGTCGGCTATCGCGTCATTTTCGTGCCTTTTGCCAACGGCCGCCCGAGCGGCTCGCCCACGGTTGTCCTGGACGGATTTCTCGATGCCCAAGGCAACGCGCGGGGGCGTCCGGCCGGCGTACACCTGGCCCGCGATGGTGCCCTGCTGGTGGCGGACGACGTCGGCAACGTGGTCTGGCGGGTCGACACCGATCCGGCCGCCCCATGAGGCACGCAGGGAGGGTGCGATGCCCGATTGCCTGATCGTAGGCGGCGGCCCGGCAGGTCTCACAGCGGCGCTGTATTTAGCGCGGTTTGGGCGCTCGTGCACGGTCATCGATGCGAACGCCAGCCGTGCTGCACAGATCCCCGTGTCGCACAATCTGCCGGGGTTTCCTGAGGGCATCGGTGGGGAAGCCCTTCTGCTGCGATTGCGCCGTCAGGTCGCCAACGTCAGTGTACCGATCGAGCATTCCACGGTGGACGCGCTGCGTAGTGATGCGGGCAGTTTTGTCGCAACCCTCGGTGAAGAACATCGACACGCGAGGACGGTGCTCCTTGCGACCGGCGTGGTCGATCAACTGCCGCCCGGCGCGCCGCCGGCCCAGTGGCATGCGATGACGCTCGACGGTCTGGTGCGCTGGTGTCCGATTTGCGATGCCTACGAAGTCCGCGATCGGCGCGTGGGCCTTATCGCACCGGCGACGACGGCACTGGGTCATGCGGGATTTCTGCGCACCTACACACGCGACCTGACCTTGATTCTGACGCCAGACGGCGGTGAATTGTCCGACCAGGACCGCGGTCGGCTGCGTACTCTGGACGTGCTGATTATCGACCAGCCCATCACCTTCGTCCGCGACACGCCCTGCGCCGTTCTGGTGCAGTTCGCTGATGGCTCGGTGGCCGATTTCGATACGGTCTACCCGCTCGTGGGCTGTGCGGCCCGTTCACACCTGGCCACTGCGTTGGGCGCTCAATGCGACGAGCAGGGCGAGCTCTTCGTGGACGCCCACCAGGGTACGTCCGTCCCCGGGCTCTACGCCGCCGGGGATCTTGTCAAGGCCTTGAACCAGATGACCGTGGGAATGGCTCACGCCGCTGTTGCGGCGACCGCGATCCATCGTCGGCTGGGCAACAATCCGCGGTGATCGGCGTGGTCCTGCATGGCACACGGCGCGGTGTGTCGGTCGGGCCGCCGGTCTGTCCACTGTGTGAACTCGATCCACTCATCAGTGCTAGGCCTGGGCGGCTTCGCGCGAGCGCACCATGCAGAGTCGGCAGTCGCGGGCGCAGTCGAGCAAGTCGCCGCGTGCGTCGCAGGCGCTTGCGCAGACCTCGCACACGTGCGCGCACGCGTCGCACAACACGATCGCTTCGCGACTGCCGATCCGAAGGTACTTCGCGGTCACTTTGCACAGTTCCGCCGTGACGATCAGGAGCTGACGCAGCTCGTCGTCGAGCCAAGCCTCGCTGACGCCGCGATAGGGCAAGAGACCCGCGCTCATGCAGGTGCTGTAGCACCGCAGGCAGGCTTCTACAGCACGGGCCGTGGCGGACTCCGGCGAGGGGTTCAGGAAACGGAGCATGGTGCCTCGGGCGGGCTCCGAGTCCCTACGACGACTCGCGGTGCGGAAGGAAGGCGCATCACGGCAGCGAAGGACCGGCCGGGTGGTGGGCATACACCGTGGCCTCACCGCGCAGCGGCAGAGTCCACACGTCGTACGCTTCGGAAACGGCACCTTCCATGCCGGCCGATCCAGCTGGCATGCCCGGTACGGCCAAGCCGCGCAGGGCAGGGCGTTCTTGCAGCCAGCGCCGTATGTCCTGCGGCGGCACATGGCCCTCAATCACGTAGCCCTCGCGCGTCAGCGCCGTATGGCAACTGGCCTTGGACTCCGGAATTCCCAGGCGAAGCCGCAAGGCGCCCAAGTGCAGTTCTTCCTGTACCGCGACGCGAAACCCCGCCTCGCGCAAGCGCGCTACCCACGCCAGACAACATAAGCAGCCCGGCCGCCGGAACACCGTGATCTCGCTCTGCGCCGGCAGACCGCGCGCCAGCACGAGGAAGGCAGCCAGGACCGACAGCATGGCCGCACCGACCCCCGCGAGCGCGGGGAGGGAGAGGGGACGACGCTTCACGGGAGATAGTCGCGTCATCGCGCTCGAGCGTGGGTCGGTGCGGCGCCTCATCGACGAATGCCACCGGATCGTGGGGAGCGAACCCTGGCCAACGTCGAAGCCATGGACAACACGGTGGGAACTGGCGGCCGTGTCATTGACCGTGTCGCGCGAAGTCGCTGACGTTGCCGTCACCGTCAATCTGGTGCACGGTGTAGGGCGCGACCCGGCCATCCGGGAGCTCCATGCCGGGCGAGCCGGCCGGCATGCCCGGTACAGCGAGCCCTTGGATCGCGGGCCGCTGTGTCAGTAGACGCCGGATGTCGGCCGCGGGCACATGGCCTTCCACGAAATACCCGCCGACTTCGGCGGTGTGGCACGACGCCATCGGCGCCGGCACGCCCAGGCGACGTTTGCTCAGCGCGACATCGGCTTCATCGCGCACCTCGACCGTGAAGCCGTTCGCCCGCAGGTGCTCCACCCACTGCGTGCAGCACCCGCAAGATGGGCTCTTGTGCACCAGCACGTGATCGCTGGCGGCGACCGTGACTGTCGCCGTGGATTGCGCCGACACAGGATCGGCGAGGGGAATCAGGAGCAGGCCCAGCGAGCCTACCCATCGCAGCAGAGGATTCATTGCAACCTCACGAAGTCTTGTTGGGTCGGGACGACCAATGGATGTGCACAATGCGCCAGCCCTGCGGCGTCTTCTTGAGCACCATGGTTTCGGTGCTGATGAGATCGACGGGCTTGTTCTTCACCGACGCCGTGATGCGCGATTCGCTGCCGACCCACGCCAGATCGCCGACCGCATCGCCGGTGCGTGACTGAAGCGCCAGCGTCGCCGTCTTCAAGAAGGCCGCGTCGCTGGCGAGGTGGTGCGAGGCGTATTCGGCTTTGGAGCGCTCGATGCCGCCGCTCTCGAAGATCTTGACCTCGGGATCGAGAAGCGTGGCGGCCGTCGCGGTGTCGCCGGTCGACAAGGCTTTCTGGAACTGATCCACCACGGCCGTGGGCTCGTTCGCGCCTTTCGCACCGTCCGATGATGCCGGTGCGGTGGCGCCCGCTGCCGGCGCCGCAGCACGCATGTCCATGCCCTCGTGATCCATCGGCTGACCACCCTCGCGGGCGGTCAGAATCTGGTACTGATCTGCCGTCAGCGTCGGCAGCTTCTGCAGGAACGCCACCATGGCCCAGATGCGTGCGTCATCGTGCGTGGGGCCCCAGGCGGGCATAGCCGACGCCTTGATGCCATGCTTGATGATCCAGAACTGCCGCGCCGCTGCGCCTTCGGCCAGATCTTTCGTCAACGGAGCCTGCTGAGAGGCAGGCTTGGACAGATTCGGCGGCTTCGGATAAAGCCCTTGGGCCATGTCGGACGTGGTCTTGCCCGGCTTCAAATGGCACGTCGCGCACATGTCGTTATAGTCCGCTCCGCCCGCCAGGAGCATGTCCGGATCGTCCAGCGCAGGCACCTTCAGATCGGCGCTGGCGCGGGCGATCGAGCGTTCCCGCAGCGTTTCCAGTCCCCAGTACGTCAGCGCGTTGTGCGGCGTGTCGGCGCCGATGGGATACAGCCCCGAGTATAAAAATCCCAGTGCGCCCAATCCGCCAACGAGTGCCAGAACGAGGATCACTTTGAGCGTTTTCATGCGCTACCCTCCCGTAGGTTTTCCGTGTTGTGAGTGATCCATCGCCGGCATCTCATCGGATGCTGGGGCCGGTCGTGTCGCCCGCGCGGGGCCGTACGGGGTGCGCCGATGGGGCTGACCGAAATCGGCATCGCTGCTCACGCGGCGTGCGATCCGGTCCTTCGGATAGCGGTACGGACCCGGATCGCGAAAATCCCCGGCCGCCAGCTCGTCGCGGACCTTGACCACGGTGAACATGCCGCCCATTTCGATCGGCCCGAACTGGCCTTGGCCGGCCATCATCGGCAGCGTGTTCTCGGGGCCTGTCAGGCCCATCGCGACGTGCTCGGAATGCTCCGACATGCCGTTTTCACCCATGGCCATGTAGCCGGGCAGCAACTGCCGAATCTGGGCTTCCACGCCGCGCTGATTGACACCGGTCGGATTCGGGATGCCGTGGCCCATCGGTCCCATCGTGTGATGCGCCATGTGGCAGTGCAGCGCCCAGTCGCCGGGCTCAGTCGCCACGAACTCGAAATCGCGCATCTGTCCGACGCCGATGATCTCGGTGACCTCGCGTCGCCACTGCGATCGCGGCCATCGGCCGGCATCTGAGCCGGTCACCCAGAACGGATTGCTGTGCAGGTGGATGGGATGGTTCCACATGGATAAATTGCCAATTCGGATGCGCAGCCGCTCGCCCGTGCGCATCACCAACGGTTCGATCGCGGGGAACACCTTCGAGTTGAAGGTCCACAAATCGAAATCCTGCATGATGCTGGGATCGGGGCGATACGTGCCTGGGTGCAGCGCCCAGTTGTGCAGCAGGAATGCATAGTCGCGGTCGATCGGCTCTTCTTCACCGGCTCGCGGATGGATGATGAACAAGCCCATCATGCCGAAGGCCATCTGGGTCATCTCATCGGCGTGCGGGTGGTACATGTGCGTACCGTGCTGCTTGAGCGTGTACTCGTAGACGAAGGTCTCGCCGGGCAGGATGTGCGGCTGGTTGAGACCGGCCACGCCATCGAATCCGTTGGGCAGATCAATGCCGTGCCAATGCACCGAGGTCGGCTCCTTCAGCCGATTCGTCACGAACAACCGCACTCGATCGCCTTCGACCGCTTCGATCGTTGGCCCCGGCGTCGTGCCGTTGTAGCCCCAACAGATTGCGCGCGAGCCCGGCGCGAACTCGTGCTCGATCTCCTCGGCCACCAGGTGGAATTCCTTGACGCCGTCATTCATGCGGAACGGCAGTGTCCACCCGTTGAGCGTACGCACGGGCCGGTAGCCCACCGCCGCTCGCGGTGGCGGGGCGGCATCGCTGGCGGCCGCCGGCGTATGGCCGGCGGCGTGCTGCGCCCGGGCAGGCGTCACCGCGCCGGCCAACAGGCCCGCGCCGCCGACCCCCATCCATTGCAACAGGTCGCGTCGTGAGGTCATCAGTGCCCCCCGTGATCGTCGCTCGACGTCGGCGCGTTCTTGTCGTCTTTTTTCGGGTCTTTCGCTGCGTCCTTGGCCGGTGCGTGATCGTGCGCAGCGCCGGCAGCATCGGCCTTGGCGCACTTGGCCATCATGGCCTTCATGACCGGATCGTTCGGGTCCATTTTGGACATGTCCATGGTTTTCAACTTGGCGCAGTCGGGCTTGGCCTGCGCGGCAGCCGCCTCTTTTTCGTGCTCTTTGGGGTCGTGCGCCGACACGTTCAGCGCAATCGTCAGGCTCATCAGGGCAAGCGCAAGACGCAGGGAAGAGGTATTCATGCGTGATCTCCGAAGAAAGCTACGGTGGGTGAAACGCTCATGGCACCGGACGGCGCCGTGCGCCCGATCGTTCGGGCGGGGAAAGGAGTATCGAGTGACGATGACGTGCGCCTATCGCCCTGGCGCACCGGTGGGGAGGTGGGAGTGGAATCGTCCTTGCCGTGGTCCATACCGGGCATGCCGGCCTCGTCTTTCGGACGTTCCGTCGCCGGCGGCGACGTTGACTTCTTCGCGGCGTTCGGTCCGCGCGAGCCCTTCGTGGGCTGGGTATCCTGAGGCGGAGGCGCTACCGCCTTCATGGACATGTCGTGACCGGCGTGATCCATGCCCTGCATGCCGTCGCCGCGGGCGGGACTTTGCGGCGACGGCGTGGCGGCCGGCTTCATCGACGACATGTCATGACCGCCATGGTCCATGCCCTGCATGCCGTCGTCGCGGGCGGGGCTCTGCGGCGAGGGCGTGGCGGCCGGCTTCATC
>NZ_JAVTWC010000090.1:13357-18622 GCF_032229445.1 Tahibacter sp. | reverse complement strand
CCGTCGTCGCGGGCGGGGCTCTGCGGCGAGGGCGTGGCGGCCGGCTTCATCCCCGGCATTGCTGCGCCATGGTCGCCATGACCGCTGTGACCCGCGCCGGTCGGCGCGGGAGGGGTCAAAATGGCTTCAACCCCGATCGTGCGCGCGTTGACGGTCGCGGCGCTCGGAAGTCGTGTCCCGATCGCGCGACCCAGTTCCACCCGCGCCACCCAGTAGTCACGTACGGCTTCAAGGTAGCCCTGATAGGCGTCGTATTCCTGCTGCTTGGCCAGCAACAGTTCGAACGCGCCAATCAGCATGTAGTTGAGCCGTTCAACCTGGCGCGCCACGACCGCTTCGCGCTGCGGAACGAGCGCGGTCCGGTACTGCTCGACGATCCCGCGCTGCGCATTGACCCGTTCAATCCCCAGCCGGACGTCGTTGTCGATTTCCAATTCCCGCAGTGCCAGCGCGCTCTTGGCCACCTCCCACTGCGCCTGCGCACGCGCGATCGCTGCTTGGCCCTGGTTGAAGAGCGGTAGCGCCAACGACAACGTCGGACCGGTCAGCTTCGACCCGTCCGTTTCCTTCTCACGCTCCACGCCGATATCGACCGCTCCTAAAAGACGCCAGCGCCGCGCCACGCCCAGTGCGCTGCCGAGCAACTCGACCTCACGCCGCGCGGCAGCCAGATCGAGCCGCTGCTCACGCGCCAGGGACTGCAGCGTTTCCAGTCCGTCCTCGGTCGGCACGGGGGCCGCGAGCGGCACGTCCATCTGCCACTGCGCGGCTTGCGCGCCGGACAGGCCCATTTGCGTATTGAGCGCCAGGCGCTCGCGTGTCGCGTTCGCCCGCGCCGAGAGCGCGGCAATGCGCGCTTGACTCGCCGCGGCCTGCTCGAGCTTGAGTTCCAGCGCGCTGATGTTGCCCGCGTCGAAGAAGCGCAGGGCGAGTTCCGCGGAAGTCGCGGCGGCCGTGGCGACAGCTTCGCGCATGAGCGCCACCTGTTCGGCGCCGGCGGCCTCGTACCACTGTACTTCCACATCCGCGGCAAGATTCACAAGATCGGCCGCAATCGTCTGTTGGGCGCGCTCGTACTCGCCCGCCGCCAGGCGACGCCGGGCGGGAAGCAGCAACAAATCGGCAAGCGGTGCCGTGAGTCCGGTGGCGATCTTTGACGGGCCGCCGTCCTTGAGCGCGGAACCGCTGAAGGTTGGATTGCCAAGACGGCTGGCCTCGACCACGTCCGCTTGTGCCAAGCCCAATCGCGCGTACTCCGCTGCCATACGTGGATTGCGCAGCTGGGCAACTTGAAACGCCGTGGCCGGCGTGATTTTCGTGGCGGTCAGTTCGGCCACACGCGCGTCGATTGCCACCGTGCCTTCGGGGTTGGTGCGCCATTGCACCGCGCTGGGTACGCGTTCGTTCAACAGCGTTTGGACGCGATCGGCGCCCTCCCGTCGCGACACCCCGACGCAACCTGCAAGGATCGTCAACGCGGCCGCCAGCGGCAGCCGCAACATCGTTCGTTCCATCATCTCGACTCGTTGGCAGGCACGCGTCGCGACACCGGGCGGTCTCGCGCACATGCGAAAAGAGTGACGGTGCGACACCCGCACCGCATCGGCAGCCCGATCGGGCTGCTAGCCAACGCTTAGGCGATCGGAGGTCGCAAGGGCACCGTGTACCGCGAGGCGGTCAGATGCGGGCGGGAGAAGTCGCGGCCTTTCGTCGCGCGCTGCGGACGCACATTCACGCCCATGGCGGGCGCGGTGCTGGCAGACAACAGGCAACCGCAGGCACATTGGCCATGGGTGCAGCACGAAGGAGTGCTGTGCTTGGAAGGAGGGGCTTTTCCACCGTGCTGTGCATGGTCGGACATGTCGTCCGTGGCCATGTCCGGTACCGCTGCGTCGCCGTGGCACGGGGCGTCGGCGACCACCGCACTGGCTTTCTCCGACGCGACGTGGTGCTGTGCCATCGCCACGGGCATGAGAAACCCGTTCAGGCACAACACGATCGCGAGAAGAATAGTGGTGGCGGTGCGAAGCACGCGCCCTCCGCAGACGACGAGGACGGCGCATAGACTGCGCGCCGGTGCCAGAAGTTTCAAGTAGCCCTTAGCGCTCTGTACGGCACCACCGACGGCGTTTTATGCGCACCGCGTCTGGCTTTTTATCCGTCCGGTGTACGGCGCACGTTGCGCCCGCCCATAAATGGAAGCACCGAGCCTCTCCGGCCGGGGCTTGACTCTGGACCAGGGTCCAGACTGCACACTGTCTCCTCACGCGATCGATGCTTCACCGGAGGCGCAATCATGACGAGCTTTACCATTGGCGAATTGGCCAAACGTGCCGGGGTCGCCATCGACACCGTCCGGTATTACGAGCGCGGCCAACTACTTGCGCCCGCACAGCGCTCGGCCTCGGGCTATCGGCACTACACCCAGACCGAACTCAAACGCCTGCATTTCATCCGGCGCGCAAAATCCTTGGGTTTTTCGCTCGAAGACATTCGGACGCTGCTTGCCTTGAGCGATAACGCCGATATCGCCCAGGTCAAACGTGCCGCCATCGACAAACTCGCGGACGTCGATCAGCGCATCACTGAACTGACCCGCATCCGCACCGGACTGCAAACCCTCATTACGGCGTGCCCCGGCCACGGCCGAGCGGAAGCCTGCCCGATACTCAACGCCTTGTCGCAGGAGGATCGCCATGACCGCACCTTCCCATAAATCCGCATGCTGCCACGCGCCCCCCTCGTCATCGTCCCCGAACTCTGCAGGGGGCCACGCCGCGGCGACGCCCGCCGTCGGCCACGGCGCTCATGACCCGGCCCACGGCCCAACGCCGGGCGCCCCGCGTGAAGCTGAGCGCGATCCGGTCTGCGGTATGACGGTCGACGCGAACTCGCCGCACCATGCGCACCACGCCGGCCATGATTATCACTTTTGTTCGGCGGGGTGCCGTACCAAATTCGTAGCCGATCCGGCGCGCTATCTGTCGACCGAAGCCCCCGTCGCTGCGATCCCCGCAGCGCAGGGCACGACCTACACCTGTCCGATGCACCCGCAAATTGTTCAGGAAGGCCCCGGGGCTTGCCCGATCTGCGGCATGGCACTCGAACCGGTCATGCCGAGCGAGGACGACGGTGAGCTGCCGGAACTCACCGACTTCCGACGGCGCTTTACATGGTCATTGCCGCTGACGCTCGTCGTATTGGGGCTGGCGATGCTTGGCCACCGTCTGACGGGGTTGTCGACCGAGCTGCGCACGGGCTTGGAGCTGGTGCTGGCCACACCGGTCGTATTGTGGGCCGGCTGGCCCTTCTTTGAGCGGTGTATCGCCTCGCTGCGCCATCGCAGCCCGAACATGTGGCCCCTGATCGGCATCGGTGTAGCCGCCGCGTACGGCTACAGTGTCGTGGCCACGCTTGCGCCCGGGCTCTTTCCCAATTCCTTTCAGGAGCACGGGCGGGTCGGTGTTTATTTCGAGGCTGCCGCGGTCATCGTGTCGCTGACCTTGCTGGGGCAGATCCTGGAATTGCGCGCTCGCTCGGCGACCTCCGCTGCGATCAAAGCGCTTCTGCGCTTGGCGCCCAAGACGGCCCGCCGTTTGAACGCCGATGACAGCGAAGAAGACGTCGCGCTTGAGCAGGTGCATCCAGGCGACCGCCTGCGCGTGCGGCCCGGAGAAAAAATTCCGGTCGACGGCACAGTGCTCGACGGCCGCTCAAGCGTGGATGAGTCGATGTTGACGGGCGAGTCGCTGCCGATCGAAAAATTGCCCGACGCGCGGGTCATCGGCGCGACCCTCAACGGTACCGGCAGTTTGGTCATTCGTGCCGATCAGGTCGGGTCGGCGACCGTACTCGCGCAGATCGTGCAGCTCGTCGCTCAAGCGCAGCGATCACGCGCGCCGATGCAGCGCATGGCCGACACCGTCGCCTATTGGTTCGTATTGGCCGTGCTGGCCGCGGCGATCGCAACTCTCCTCGGCTGGGGTTTCTTCGGCCCGGAACCCTCATGGACCTACGCCGTCTTGAATGCCGTCTCGGTGCTCATCATCGCGTGTCCGTGTGCGCTCGGGCTCGCCACACCAATGTCGATCATGGTTGCCACCGGACGCGCCGCGCATGCAGGCGTGCTGTTTCGCGACGCGGAAGCAATTGAGCGCCTGCGCACCATCGACACGCTCGTCGTCGATAAGACCGGGACGCTGACTGAAGGGCGCCCGGCATTTCGCGATGTGCTGATCGCGCCTGGCTACACCGAGCAGCAAGTCGTGCAGTTCGCTGCGAGTTTGGAGCAGGGGAGTGAGCACCCGCTTGCCGCTGCGATATTGGCAGAAGCTAAGCAGCGTTCGCTCGCTCTGTCGATGGCTGCCGACTTTTCTTCGATCACGGGTCAGGGTGTGGTGGGACGCGTGGACGATCGTCCGCTAGCTTTGGGCAACGCCGCACTGATGAGCAGCGTGGGTGCTGACGTTGCCCCGTTGGCCGAGCGGGCCGACGCACTGCGTGCGTCCGGCGCGACCGTCATGTTCCTCGCGGTCGACCGCGAGCTCGCCGGTGCCGTCGCCGTCGCGGACCCCATCAAGGCGTCTACTCCCGCGGCGTTGACGGCGTTACGCGCCGCAGGGCTCCGCCTCGTTATGGCGTCGGGCGACGCGATGGCCACGGCGCAGGCCGTGGCCGAGACCTTGGCGATCGACGAGGTCCACGGCGAGGTCAAGCCGGCCGACAAGGTCGCGCTGGTCGAACGCCTGAAAGCGCAAGGCCGCCGCGTGGCAATGGCCGGCGATGGCGTGAATGATGCCCCAGCACTCGCCGCGGCGGACGTCGGCATCGCGATGGGCACCGGCACCGACGTGGCCATGTCCAGTGCCGCTATCACGCTCGTTAAGGGCGATCTCGGACGCATCCTGGCGGCGAGAGCCATTTCCGACGAGACGGTGCGCAATATGAAACAGAATTTGGGGTTTGCGTTTCTGTACAACGCGCTCGGCGTGCCGGTCGCGGCGGGCGTGCTCTATCCGGTGTTTGGCTGGCTCTTGAGTCCGATGATTGCGGCGTTGGCGATGAGCCTGAGTTCGGTCTCCGTCGTCACCAACGCGCTGCGGTTGGGCAGAATCCGTTGACCGCACCGGCTGGGGGCGCAGGCCGTTCGGGAATGTAGGTGTGGCAGCCGGAGGGCAGGGCGTACTAGCCCATGGCCGGTCGACGTGTGGCGGGGCGCCACCGCCCCCCCACCACGCGCACCCCCGACACCCCCCCGCCAACCCC